>URUZ01000124.1 GCA_900551225.1 uncultured Clostridium sp. | reverse complement strand
GCTAAAACCGGCCCAGCTACCGGAATGGAGCGCAGCCAGACGGAATCCAGTTTACAGAACGCGGAAACGCTTCCCGATAAGCTTTTAGATCCCCAGACAAGCTGCAGCAGCAACGGGGCAACAGCCGCTCCCAAAAGGTTCACGCTCATACCGCTGATGGTCTGATTCACTTTATAGGTTATGTGAAGGACTGCGTGAAGCAGGGAAAACAGGATTCCAAATATAATGGCGAATACAAGTCCCATCCAGGCATTGCCTGTTATGTAGGAACCCAGAACCCCAAATACAGCGCCGGCAATCATCATTCCTTCACAGCCAAGCTCGCTGATTCCTGCCCGGACGGAAAATGTTGCCCCTGTCGTGGTGAGGATCAAAGGAATTGACATACGTAGTGTGGACACGATTACAACATACAGCACATTTGACATCTCATTCATGCTCCCTTCCCCCCTTCTGCCTGCAGGCTGCCCTTCTTGCGGAATCGTTCTCCGGCTGTTAATATCCGGTTCATCAGCATGGGTGCCGCCACGAAAACCACAACCAAAGCCTGGATCACGCTGACAAATTCGATGGGTATTGAGGTGGTACGGTTAACCGTCAGTGCACCTGCCTTCAAAATTCCAAATATGACTGCAGAGAACAATGCTGCAACCGGATTGTACATGGCCAGAGCCGCTACAGAGATCCCTCCAAAACCGTAATTTGCAGAGAGATCTTCCACAAATCGGCCGTTCACCCCAAGAACAAGCGCAGAACCGCACAATCCTGCAATGGCGCTGCTCATAAAAAATGTAAGCAGATAAACCCTGTTCACGTTGATTCCTGCGGTCTTTGCCGCCCTTAAATTAAAGCCGGTAACCCTCATCTCATATCCCAGAGCAGTCTTTTTGAGGAGAAGCTGCAGCAGGATGGCAATCACCACAATCAGAAGGATTGCAACCGTGAGCTGGGAGCGCGGGACCAGCCTTGGAAGTCTTGCCGTTTCCATGATCTTCTCAGTCTGTGGTGTCACACTGCCTGCTGCTTTTACTGGACCATTGCATAGGTAAGAGGTAAACAAAATAATGATCTCGTTTATCATGATGCTTGTAATTACTTCCTGCGCACGGAATCTGACTTTTAAGAAGCCGGTGAACAGGCCTACCAGGCCGCCTGCCAGTGCGCCTGCGGCGAGAGCAAGAAGGAGATGAGGCCCGGCACCCAGGCCGGTTATCATGCATCCCACAAGGGCAGAAGCCATAGCACCTGCATGAAGCTGGCCTTCGGCGCCCAGATTTACAATCTTGACTCTGTAAGCAATGGCAAAGGCAATTCCTGTAAACATCAGCGGCGTCGCCTGGCTGAGAGACAAGACAATTCCTTTCGGATTACCCAGTGAACCGGCAACGATTGCCGTATACGTCTCTATTGGCGAAAAACCACTTGCCCCGATGATAACCGCTCCGCAGATTAATGCTGCTATCAAGGCTGCAACAGAAAGTCCAAATGATTTCAAACTGCTGTGTATCCGCTTTCCGACAGCAGATTTTATATTCTTCAACGCTGCACCTCCCTTACCGACTCAAGAGAATTACCAGTCATCAACATTCCCAGCTGCACCTCAGTATAATCATCCGGCTTGCATCGGACTACAATCTTCCCGTCATAGAGCACCATCAGCCGGTCACTGAGCGAACGCACCTCATCTAAATCCGCCGATATCAGTAGAACTGCCTTGCCCTGATCACGCAGCGCCAGAAGCTGGTGGTGAATATATTCCATCGCTCCAACGTCAACACCGCGCGTTGGATGGGCGATGACCAGTATGTCCGGATTATGGCTGAATGTCCGTGCAATTACTACCTTCTGCTGATTGCCCCCTGACAGTGCCTTAATCGGCGTGTCAATGGAAGGGACCTTCACCAGGTAGTCCTCTTTACACCGGACTGCAAACGCCTCGATCTGCTTACTTTTTAATATACCCTTCCTGCACACTGACGCCTCCCTGTGATATCCAAGAATACAGTTTTCCCGCATACCCATCTGGACAACCAGCCCCATTGTCTGGCGGTCCTCCGGCACGTGGCCAATGCGTCTGCGCAGGAAGGTATCAGAATTGCCTGACAATGGTTCTCCATTCACCATCAGATTCATAGTGTCCGGCGTACACAGGCCCGTCAATGCCTCCAGAAGCTGGCTTTGGCCATTGCCTTCTATGCCGGCAATACCCAGTATTTCACCCTCATGAATATCAAATTCAATGTGGTCCAAAAGAGTATGGCCATTCCTGCATAGATTTAAGTTCTTAACACTCAGGCTGACGTCCCCCACATGTTCTGCCTTTTTGTGGATATTCAGCTCCACTTTGCGTCCTACCATCATCTCCGACAGCTGCTCTATGGTTGATTCTGCTGGAGTTACATCATTTCTGATCATGCGTCCGTCACGCAATACACAGATACGGTCTGCTATGGCCATGGTTTCTTTCAGCTTGTGTGTGATAATAATAATGCTCTTTCCCTGGGAGCGGAGCTGTTCAAGAATGATGAACAGCTCCTCCACTTCCCTGGGAGTCAATACTGCCGTAGGCTCATCCAATATCAGGATATCCGCATCACGGTAAACCGCCTTTAATATTTCTACACGCTGCTGCTCGCCTACTGACAGTTCCGATACTCTGCTGTTCGGATTAATATTAAATGCAAACCGTTCAATCAGTTCTCCCACACGCATCCTGGCTGTCCTCATATCCAGGAAAATACCCTTGCGAGGCTCATCAGCGGCAATGATATTCTCTGTCACGGTCAGTGCCGGAACCAGCATAAAATGCTGATGCACCATACAGATCCCCAGCTTGATGGCTTCAGCCGGGCTTTTTACGGACAGGTTCTTTCCTTTATAGCAGATGGTACCTCTGTCCGGCTGTATCATGCCGTACAATATTTTCATCAAAGTCGTCTTTCCCGCCCCATTTTCCCCCAGCATGGAAAGAATCTCTCCCTGATTCAGCCAAAAGTCAACCTGATCCAATGCAACTGTACCAGGGAACTCTTTGTGTATATTTGTCATGCTGAGCACTTGCATCCCCATACACCCCTTTTATTTTCCATACTGGTTTGTCTTAAGCCATTCGTCGATAGCGTCCGGCTCTTCCGGCAGTGACAGTTCTCCATCAGACACTTTCTTTTTTATGTCTTCTACAATTTCAATCATATCCTCCGGAAGCTGTGTATCCAGTCCCTCCGTATCGTAATCGCACACGCCTTCCTTTATCCCCTTGCGGGTGCTGCCGGCTTCCCATGTGCCATTTAAAATACTCTCAATCTCCTGGTATACAAATAAATCCGTTTTCTTTATGGAAGTGCACAGGCTCCGCGCCTGATCAACTGTGGCCTTACTGCTTCCAATCACATACCGGTTGACTTCCTCTGCCGCGCTGAATACCCCCATTCCGGAAGCGCCACAGTTGTGAGATACGATGTCTGCTCCACGCCCGTATGCGGTCAGGGCGATTTCCTTTGCCTTCCCGGGGTCCTGGTAACTGCCAACGATGGTATAGATCAATTCCGCCTCTGGGTTCACATACTTTACACCGGATAGAAAGCCAGCTGCACCTGCTCTGGAGGCCGGTGAATCCATACCTCCGACAAAGCCGATTACATTCTCAGAATTGGCCAGCTCCATTCTCTCATCCTTTGTAACAAGGCCGGCGATCACACCGGAAAGAAAGGTCTGCTCCGGATCTCTGGAGGCAACGCCATGCAGATTGGGCATATCGGCAACAACAGAGTCAATCAGTGAAAACTTCTGATCCGGATAGTCTTCTGCTACCGCCTCAACCGCATCCTTGCGATCTGCCCCGACTACGAGAATCAACGCATATTCTTCCGTATCAGCCAGCATACGCATTTGAGTCTCTGCCTCGCTTGACTGGGGGCATTCTACGTAGTTATATTCAACTTCAAAGTCCTCGCCCGCCTTCTTAAGCCCTGCAAAGGCCTCGTCATTAAAACCCATATCCCCCAGACGGTTTATGACCATGGCAACCTTTATGCCGCCTTCCTTTGTATCAGCATCCACTTGAGCCACTGATGTTGAACCCGCCGTCTCAGCCGGCGCCACATCCTTTGGGGCGGCGGTCGTTGCACCGCAGCCGGCCAGTGCAGACAAAATTGATGCTGTTGCTAATGAGTACAAAAATAATTTCTTTAACATAGTTTTATCCTCCGTATTCATTTCTTATCTGTTTACCTTGTCCTAACTACAATATAGTTTGAAGATGCTTCCCTGTTAATATAAGGAACCGTCTCCATAATGCTATCCTGTGCACATAACAGGATATCCTCATCGCAGTGGATGCTGCGCATTACATTGCCGCTGGCTGAGGCTGCAAATGCTTCCTCGGCAGAGCCATATACCTTCAGTGAATGTAACGCAATCTTGGCTGAATCATTTAAAAACCACTGGATGCTGCGCCTCCCGGCTGCCTTAACACCATACTCAATCAACCTGGCTGCACAGTAAAGATCATCAATTGTATAAATTGTACTGCCTTCCCGTCCTGCACAAACGACATTGATATCAAATGATAATTCCTCTGCAATCTCAACCGCCTTCTCCATCACGGCACTGGCGTTGCGCATACAGCCAATTAATATTTTCCCTCCTCCTTTTTGATATAGTTTATGTATAGCGGTAGTTCCATTGGTGGTCTGCATTAGTATGCGTTTCTCATCAAAATCGGGCATCTTTTCAATCCCGATCAGAGATGGGCTGAAATCAGCGCCGTTGCGGCAATTACCTTCCACGCCCTCTGAGCAGCTGACAATATCATCCGCACTCATAAGCTCACCTGACTCCAACGCTGCTTCTATATTGTCCGTCAAAAGGATTTCCCCGCAGCCCTTGTTCATTAAAGTTGTTATTGTGCTGCTGGCCCGTAAAACATCAATCAGAATACATACGCTGTGTTCGCCATCCTTTACATCATCGGGTATCAACGAAACATCAAACTTCACTAAAAATACCTCCTCATACTAATCCATTTAAATCTATGTCGTCTGTAGACGGTCGTCCTACAACAAGAATACTATTATTGTGCTATTATGTCAATACCTTTTTATATTATTACTTTTTATTATTAATTTTGTACAATACTTGCTATATAACACACGACTGCCATCATATATCCAGAATGGAATAGCTTGACAAATATGGATACTGACTATAGACTTATATGAAGGGGGTTTTAATTAGTATTTAAACCTATATGGAGGTGTAACCTATGAAACTATCTAATCGAAGTTTATATGCGCAGGCAAGAGATGCCATTTTAGAAATAATTAACACCAATTCTGAATTTATGGAAAAACTTCCTTCTGAGCAGGATCTCTCAGAGAGGCTTGGTGTGAGCCGCAATACTATCCGCGAAGCGATCCGATCCCTGGAAAATGATGGATATGTCACATCCCGGCACGGTGTGGGGACATTTATAATCCGCGATACGAAAAACATTAAATATAATATCTCCTTACTGGAAAGCGCCACTACAATCATCCAGAGCCATGGATACAAGGCCGGTACAAAAAGCATACTTTACAGCCGTGAAGAAGCGACAAAACGAATCGCCAATCATCTGCATTTACAGCCTTCAGAGGATGTCCTCTATATTGAGCGCGTCCGGACGGCCGATGATGAACCCGTCGTTTATGTGGAGGACTATCTCCCTTATCATGAGGATATGATGGCGCAGTTTAAAGAGGACTATCATGAATCCCTGTTGGTTTTCCTGGAAAAGTCCGGCCAAAAGATCACATTCTGCGACTGTACGATTCATGCAGTGATCAGCACGCCAAAGGTTCAGAACAAGTTGTCACTTTCGGAACCCTCCGCGCTCTTACTTTTACAGCAGATCCATTATTCTGCCAAAGGAATACCTGTACTCTATTCAGACAGCTATTTTATCAGCGAGAAATTTGAATTTAATGTAATTCGGAAAAGTGTGGGGTAACCGGGCCAACAAAAAACTCCTTTACAGCTGCTGAGAATCCAGTCTGTAAAGGAGTTTTTATCTTTCTTTAAAACAACTGCACCGCCCCCGCCAGATTCCGCAGCAAGGCCACCACGCTCCAGGCGGTCATAACGCTGGACTTGGGATTGCTCTCATCCGGCTTGGAGGAGATCTCCACAACGGCACGCACGCTGTCGTTTTCCACTGTGATCTTGTGTATATTGTCCGCCAGCCCGGGCCTGCTCTCAATGATTACCTCCATCTGGTCCACACCCACGCTGGCAATGGCTGAAGCCACAGCTACATTTACATTTTTAGGGAATCCCTTGATGGCCTCCCTGGCGGTGCCCGTAAACACACGCTCCGGCACCTCCTCAGACAGGCTCCGTCCCTCCAGGTACGGGGCGCCGTTCAAGCTGTCCGGGGCTTTGAAATTCTCAATCCGCCCCCTGGCGCCGCCCATGGCCTCAATGGTCTGAAGCACGTCAAAGCCGCCCACAGCCCCGGAGGTCACATAGACTTTCTGTCCTCCTGCCTCTGCGGCCAGGCGAAGCCTGTCATAAAGCCCGCTGTCAGCCAAGGCCCCCACGGAGGTGACCACCAGGTCCATCCCATTGGCCAGAATCCGCTCCCCGCAGGTCTCCACCGCCTCCTTGCTGGCAATTTCCACCACATAGTCCGGCCGCTCCTCCACCAGCTCCTCAAAGGAAGCGTAAACCTTGATTCCCGTTTTCCTGGCCGCCTCCGCGGCCTCGGGCTGCTGTTCCCACACGCCTGCCAGCCGGTACAGCCCTTTCAGCTTCTCCTGTATGCCCTGCACCAGTATTTTCCCCAACGCTCCGTATCCGATCACTGCCACGCACTTCTCTGTCATCCCAATTCCTCCATAATTTTTTCTATGTATATTGTAAAATAATTTACCGTTTCTGTCAATTTCAGTTGAAATCATAAAATTTTTTCTATATACTGTTACGTAGAACATTCTTAACACGGACTGGGCTGCCGGGCATTTGCCCAAGCCGTGAGAATCCCATGCAAGGAGAAGTGTATGAACCCAATTTTAGAGAATTACATCCCTGTAGCCAAACTGATATCCAACACCTTCGGCTCCCACTGCGAGGTGATTATCCATGATTTTTCCAAACCCCAGAATTCTGTGGTATACACGGAAAACAACGTGGTAACCAACAGGACTGTGGGCGAGAGCTTTACCGAATATTTTGTGAAGGAAGTGCTGCTGTCCCGCAAGTTCAACAATGACTGCTGTGCCAACTACATCATGGAGGGCAAGGACGGCAAGAAGATCAAGTCCTCCACTGCCCTGATCCGCGATCTGGGCGGCAAGGTCATCGGCGCCCTGTGCGTCAATATCGACCTGACCCGCATCACCCAGTTTATGGACAGCCTTGGCGGACTGCTGGGGATGCCGGATTCCATCACACAGCCCGCCGGGGAGGTGGAGGTGATCTCCAGCATCCGGGAGATTGTGGACGACATCATCGACAAGACCATAGGCGACCAGGAGGTGGACTCCATGAGCCGCGACCAGAAGATTGCCCTGATCCGTTTCATGAATGACAAGGAGATTTTCACCATCAAGGGCACCCTGGACAAGGTGGCTGAGCGGATGAAGATCTCGAAGGTAACGGTATACAGCTACCTGGATGAGATCAAAAAAAATGATGGGAACAGGGGAACTCAGGCATAAGAGGCACCCTCTCCCAATTGCTCCATTATTATAGAAGGAACCCTGTCTGCGGGTCAGTTCATTTACTGTACTCCCGCCACAGGGTTCCTTTTAAACAGCGTTACACGCCGTATGTATGGGTCTGCTCCGTCTCCTTTAAATAATCCAGATACTCCTCCTTTGTCATAACCGGACGGAACTGCTGCTTCACGTTCTCCGCCCTGGCGGCTCCGTCTGCCAGAAGGTCAATGAGGGTGCACGCCATGATCTTAATGGGCGTGATATAAGCGTCGTCCTGGCTTACAATGCGGTAATCCGGGGAATGGAGTCCGCCCTCTATGCCTGATGTGATGCCGTGCAGCACCGGCATAAACAGGGACAGGTCCCCCATGTCAAAGGACGCCGTGCTCTTTAAGCAGGGAAGAATCTCTTCTTTCTGATAGAACGCCAGAGCATTCTCCTCAAAGCAGCGTGCAAGGTTCAGATCCGCCATCAGCGGCATCTGGCCCGGCATATCGGAGACCACGGCCCTGCCGCCCACTGCGATGGCCGCGCCCTCGATGCAGCGGTTGATCTTATCATTTGTCTCTTTAAGAGCCTTTAAATTGCCTGCCCGCACTGTGGTCTCCAGCCGCACCTGGGCGGGCACCGCATTGACAATATCCCCGCCCTTGTTGATGATCTGGTGCACCCGCACCGTGTCCTCCTCCTTGAAGGTCTCCCGCTGGTAAGCCATGGCGGTCATGGCCAGGCTGGCCATGTTTAAGGCATTGATACCGTCCCAGGGAGCGGCCCCCGCGTGGGCCTGCTTCCCGATAAATACGGTATTCTTGCCCACAAAGCCGTTGCCTGTGTTCCTGGGCGCCAGACGGTAGCCGTCCTGGCTGATGGGGAAGTTATGTACCATCATGCACATGTCCACATCATCAAATGCGCCCCTGAAGGCCAGCTCCGCCTTCCCGCTGAAATAGTGGAGCTTCCCCTCCTTTTTCAGGCTTTCACGGTAGTCCATCTCAATATATTCCTCTGCAGGAACTGCCATGAAGTCCACTCTGCCGTCCAGTTCCCCCAGGATTCCCGCGTGGACCAGCGCGTCCGCCACCCCGTACATCACTGTGGTCTGTATGTTGTGGCCGCAGGCGTGAACCGCACCCGTGTCCCGGTCGCAGTCCGGATGGTCCGTGCAGATCACCGAATCCAGCTCCCCCATCACCACCACCTTGGGACCTTTCTTGTCAGCGTTGGCCCTGGCGCGGCAGCCGGTGACAGCGATCCCACGCTCCGTCTCAAACCCCAGCCCTTCCAGCGCATCTGCCAGGGTTTTGGTGGTCTTTACCTCCCTGTAGCCAGTCTCCGGGTTCTCATAGATTTTCTTTCCCAAAGCCAGATATACATCCCGCCTGTCATCCACGGCCTGTATGGCCCTCTGCTTCATCTCCTGGATATTCACCTGCCTGTACCTGCCTTTCCTAAATGATGCCCTGCGCCTTTAATATCAGCTCTGATACCAGGGCAGAGCCGAAGAAGGTTCCCACGAACACGATAAACGCGGTAAGTATTATCTTCCAGCTCAGTTTCTTGATGTCGTCCAGCTTGCAGCCGATGGACACGCCTGCAATGGCCAGAATCACGGTTCCGATCTGCCCTGCGGAGATCTGTTTGGTCAGATCCAGGATCAGGCCCTGCACAGGACTCCAGGGGGTGGTCAAGATCAGGGACAGCAGGGAAGCCCAGGCAAATGCCGGAATCTGCAGAGGAAGCACCTCCTTGATCTTCAGGGAGACAACGGACACCAGAATGATGATCACCATCCCCAGTGCAGCCGGGCCCATCTCCAGGGCGCCCTTCAGGTTCACGGCCTGGGTCACCAGCACCGCGATGCCGCACAATATCAATACCTTTAACTGGTTCAACGTATTTTCAAGCTTTGCTGACATATATTCTCCCTCCCCTTACGCTTCTTTGCGGTGCAGCATTTTGCTGAACACCTTGTACAGCTTGTTGGCCAGCGGGATCGCGATAAAGCATTCCATATACAGGCCGGTTACATTTGTCATAATATTGGAGGTGGCCGCATAGGCCAGAATCTCATCCTTCATGGCAGGGATCGTCTCTGCCAGGGACGTGCTGGCCGCTGTCATCATGGAGCCTGAGCCCATGCCGCAGGCCATGGCCAGGGCGTAGGGATGGATTCCCGTGTTGGCCGCCAGGGAGGCCATCAGGCCGAAGAATATGGTTCCGAACAGGTTGCCCACCATGTAGGTGCCCATAACGCCCAGGCCTTCAGGGGAGTTGATTCCGTATTTCTCACTGATCAGTCCCAGGGTCGGCTCACGGCAGATGCTGACGGTGGCGCCCACAGCCTCCCGGCGCATGCCCAGGATCATGGCAAAGGGAAGGCCGATCAGCATGGTTCCCAGGTTGCCGAACTCCTGAAAGACCAGGGCCGGGCCTGCCTGGATGATTTTTACAATATTAGGCCCCGCGCTGGTGCCCAGCTTCACGCCCAGTATCAGCAGCATCAGCATGATTACATTTTCGCTGAGGTGAACCTCCTTCTCACTGCACAGCTTTTTCACAGGCCGGATCACGCGCCCCAGGGCATCCGGCGTCACGGCCACGGCGATCACCATGGCAAAGATCATGGGAATAATGCTGATCTTGCCGATGGGGCCCAGAGGAATGGACACCGTGCCGATCAGCTCCGCCAGCACGCTGGCTCCTATCAGTACCGCAAACAGCCTGATGAACACAGGCCATCTTCCGTCCCTGGTACTCAGGCCGGGATCTAACGTCTCTATCTTGCTTGTATTTGACATATCGTAACCTCCTACTTTTCAATCCCCCATCCGGCTGTCAGATTTCTTCCAGCCGGTACATGTCCGTCCTGCGGTGCTTCAGCAGAGGAAGCTGCCCGCGGACCTCTTCCACCCGCCCCAGTTCCAGGGTCCGGATTAAAATCCCCTCTTTTTCTTCAAGCTGTCCCAGTATGTCACCCCAGGGAGATACCGCCATGGTGTGCCCCCAGGAGGAATAACCTGAGGATGGGTCCCTGGCAGGCGCCGTGCCCAGCACATATGCCTGATTGTCCATGGCCCTGCAGCGGAACAGGATCTCCCAGTGGGCCGGTCCTGTGGTCATGTTAAATGCCGCCGGCACCAGAATAACCTTCGCACCCTCTGCCACCATCAGGCGGGCCAGCTCCGGAAAACGGAAGTCATAGCATATACAAAGGCCCATTTTCCCAAACTCCGTGTCAAACACAGTGACCTCTTCCCCAGGGGTCAGGGTGTCCGACTCCTTGAAGCACTGTCCGCCCTTTACATCGATGTCAAAGAGGTGGGCTTTTCTGTGGCGCGCGATCTGCCGGCCCTCCCGGTCAAAGACATATGCTGTGTTGTAGATGCGCCCCTGCTCATCCACCTCCGGCACAGAACCGGCGGACAGGTACACATTGTACTTTTTCGCCAGCTCTGAGCAGGCCTTCCAGACTTCGCCGCCCTGAGGCTCGGCGTAGACCGGGAAGTTGAAGGTCTGATAGGGACAGCAGAACATCTCCGGAAGGGTTATAAGATCCGGCTGCTCCTGGGCCAGACTGCCAATGAGAGCGTCGGCCTGCTGGATATTCTTCATTTTGTCTGCATGAACCTTGGTCTGCAGCATAGCGACTTTTATGTGTTTCATTATCTCACCACCTTTTCAGTTGATTTATTGAAGTTTCCCGCGGCACTCCACATCCAGCACCTCCACCACTTCCCCGCCTGATACCAGATACGCCTTCTCATGAAGGTTGACCACAGGGCAGATATGGTTGGGAATGATCTCCACCTTGTCCCCTACCTTCACCCCATCCCGGAATTCCCTGTTGTAAATAATCGCATGCTCATCGTACACGTCGAAGATCTCAACATCCTTCCAGCCTTTGATCAGACCCAGTCCCCTGGTGGCGCAGAAGCCCTGGCTTCTGGTCTGGGCCGTGATGCCCTTGGCCCCCACGTCCGTGATCACCCGCTCCGGCGTGGGACGGCTGATGACAGTGGTCAGAACCGTGGCCGCGTTGCGGTCCAGACTGCCATAGGCGTTGGCCTGGGAGGCATCCATGAAAATGTAGGTCCCTGGGCGGATCTCAGTCACTCCCTCCAGTATGGGGAAGTCATGCATCATAGACGGCGTGGAGCCGATGCTCACCGTCTCAAGGGTCATTCCCTCCTCCCTGGCCAGACGGGCGAAGTCCAGGGTGCGCCGCTGGGCTGTCAGATGGATCTCACGGCAGGCCTGGATGTCCTCTGCCTGGTAGGAGTTGCCGTCATGGGAGAATATGCCTTTCAGCCGGATATTGCCGCAGGTCCTCAGATACCGCAGCAGCTCTATGTAATCCTTCTCCTCAATGACCCCGGAGCGCTCCTCCCCCACCTCGATCTCAATCAGCACCACGGCCGGCTTATCCGCCCCCGCAAATGCCTGATCCACAAGCTCTGCCTGCCGGATTGAGTCCAGGCCAAAGGTGATGTCCACAGTCTCAGCCAGCTTCCTGATCCTGGCCAGCTTGGCATCCCCCACGATCTCATTGGCGATGAAAATGTCCTTCAGCCCGGCGGCAGCCATGACCTCCGCCTCGCCCACCTTGGCCACTGTGATGCCCTTTGCCCCCAGCTCCTCCTGAATCAGGGCCAGGCGGGGTGTCTTGTGTGTCTTGGTGTGGGGCCTTAAGGCGACCCCCTTGCGGTTGGCGTAATCCTGCATAAAGCGCAGGTTGTCCATCATAATCTCCCTGTCAATGATCAGTGCGGGCGTATCAAGTTCTCTGTAATTCATAAGCGTTATTCCTTTCTGCATGCTGCAATGGCTTCTACCTCTACCAGACATCCATTATACAGTTGATTGGTGGGCACCACAACACGGGCGGGCTTATGATCTCCGAAAAATTCTCCGTACACTTGGTTCAGCTCCGGCCAGTATGCCACATCGGGGATGTAAATCCGGCAGTGGAGGACATCGTCCCTGGC
>URUZ01000123.1 GCA_900551225.1 uncultured Clostridium sp. | reverse complement strand
GCCCACCGCGCCCGTCCTGCCCGCCGCGCCCGTCCTGCCCGCTGCGCCCGCCATAACCGCCGCGCCCATCCTGCCCGCCGCGTCCGTCATCGCCGCCGCGTCCACCCGGCGCAGCCCCGCTCACAGGCAGCTTTCTTCCCTCCTTGGGAAGCGCAAATCCCGGCGCCTGTCCCGTGGGATCTTCTCCGTAACGCGCGCAGGCTTCTTTGGTACGCGCCGTGATGTCATAGGGTATATAACAGTCCATCTGAATAATCGTATCCGCAATATAGAAATAAGCCCCTGAGCTACCAGCCACCATCACTGTGGAGATTCCCGCCTGCTCAAACAGATCCCTGGCCCGCTCAATAAACGGGGTGATAGGCTCTTTATCCCGGCTGATAATCTGCTGCATCAGCTCATCCCGCAGCATAAAGTTGGTGGCAGAGGTGTCCTCATCAATGAGGAACACCCTTGCCCCCGCCTCGATGCCCTCGATCACGCCCGCGGCCTGTGAAGTGCTTCCACTGGCATCCGGCGTGGAGAAGCTGTGGGTATCCTTGTGGTTGGGCAGGTCGTTGATGAACAGGGAAATGTCCACATTGGCGATGCTGCGGCCATCCTCAGCCCTCAGCTTAAGGGCAGTGGCGTCTGTGATCACATATTCCCTTCCATCCCCTGCAATGTGGTTGTACACACCCAGCTCCAGCGCTTTTAACAGGGTGGACTTTCCGTGGTATCCACCGCCCACGATCAGTGTAATACCCTCCTTAAGACCCATACCGGTCAGTTTTCCCCTGTGTGGAAGATCCAAGGTCACCCGCAGGCTCTCAGGTGAGGAAAATGCCACGCCGCCCTTCATGGGCCTGCTGGACACGCCGCTTTCCCTGGGAAGGACAGCGCCGTCGGCCACAAAGGATACCAGATGAAGCCGCTTTAGCTCCTCACGGATAAAATGCTGGTCCTCGGCCAGGTCCGCCACGGCCTGAACCCGCGCCTCATCCTGGCTGCTGTAAAAGAACACATTTTTCACACACCGCGGGAGAAAATCAAACAGGATCTTGATCAGCTCACCGGAATTAATGGTCCGCCCATTGGCTGGGAATCCAACCTCAAAACGGGCGGTTATGCCGGTCCCCGTGTACTCGCAGGCTGTTCTGGAGAGCACCTCAGGACCCGGGCTGCTGGTTGCGATCAGCCCGCTTTTCCCTGAACCGCGGGCCTTGAAATTAAACTGGGAGATCTCCCTTGAGAACTGCCGCACCAGATAGTCCTCCATGGCTGTCTTTTTCCATGGCTGGTCAAAAAGCTTCGAAGGATAGCCTGCCTTCTGATGCATGACTGTAATACTCACTTTGGATGGAGAGGCAAATGGGTCCCCCTGAACATGGTCAATGGACAGCAGAAAGCTGCCAAAACTGTAGACCCCCTGGGCTGATTTATAAGAAGGGTAACTTTTCCTGTCAATGGATTCCAGTAAACGCCTTAAATCTTCTGATTGCTTCATTATACTCACCTGCGCAGACGCGCGCTCCTTTAGCAAAATTTGCTTTTATTTTATAACAGCCCAATTTACATTGCAAGCATTTTAAGCCCTGTGTTGACAACCTTTGGGGAATCCTATACAATAAAAGGCCCCATATACGTATATTTTGTGGGGCACAGTAACTGAAGTGACAGACGTAATTAAAATCGGAGGGGAATATATGATAATCAGACAAGAGAACACCCAGGACTACGGCGAGGTCTATTCTGTTGTGCGGTCTGCATTTGCGGAGGCTGAACACAGTGACGGGACGGAGCAGGATCTGGTCACGGCCTTGAGAAAGAGCGCCGCATTTGTGCCGGAACTGTCCTTGGTGGCGGTGATTGAAGGCCGGATAGCAGGGCATATTATGTTTACCAGAGCAGAGGTGGGAGACAAAAATGTACTTGCATTAGCGCCCCTGTCCGTGAGACCGGGGAATCAGAAAAAGGGCGTGGGAACAGCGCTGATCAGGGAAGGGCACAGAATTGCCCGGAAGCTGGGCTATGAGTATTCCGTTGTTCTGGGAAGCGATAAATACTATCCCCGGGAAGGCTATATTCCCGCCAAAGAGCTGGGAATCCAGGCACCCTTTGAGGTCCCTTCGGAAAACTTTATGGCCCTCCGGCTTACAGAGGATGCGGACCCGGTCTGCGGCATCTTAAAATATGCGCCGGAATTCGGAATTTAAATTTTTTAAGATGACATACAGATGTCCTGTTTTCCGTGGCATAATGGAAGCATAAAGGAAAAGGAGAATTCATTATGGAATGGAACGGCCTTATTGGCAGGGACCGCCAGCCGGTTTCCAGTGATCTGGAAGATTTTATCAACAATCCCCAGTGGGAGAGCTTTTTACAATTTATGGAAGATACTTGCCCGGTGCCATCCCGGATGGAATACAGTGGGTGCAGTATGCAGCCTGGTTGGAATATGAAGTTTAAGAAGAGCGGGAAGAATCTGTTTACGGTTTATCCGGCCGGCGGATATTTTATCTGCATGATTCTGATTGGGCCGAAAGAGGCTGCGGAGACTGAATTTATGCTGCCTTCATTTTCCAGTTATATGCAGCAGCTATATGAGTCCACCCAGATGTTTAAGGGCACCCGCTGGCTCATGGTGGAGGTGCGGGATAAGGCGGTTTTAGACGACCTGAAAGAACTCATCCTGATCAAGATGAAGGCCCTGAATATTCAGCCCAGATACAGCTGACAGAGAGGAGGAAGCCATGCAGATCGACCGTTTGATTGGAATCCTTTCCATACTGCTCCAGCAGGACAAGGTGACGGCACCTTATCTGGCGGAGCGGTTCGAGGTATCCAGAAGAACTATAAACAGGGATATTGAGGCCCTGTGTAAAGCGGGAATCCCCCTGGTGACCACCCAGGGACGGGAAGGCGGGATCTCCATTGCCAGCGGCTACCGGGTGGACCGGACGCTTCTGACATCATCTGAGATGCAGTCCATCCTGACGGGCCTAAAGAGCCTGGACAGTGTGTGCAAGACCAACAAGTACCAGCAGCTGATGGACAAGCTGTCTGTGAAGCAGGGGCTGATCCTGTCCCAGGGAAGCAGGATCGCCATTGACCTGTCCTCCCACTACAAGGACAAGCTGGCGCCCAAGATGGAGCTGATCCAGGGAGCGGCGGACAGCTGCCATGTGGTGGAATTCGACTATTACGCCCCCAGCGGGGAGGGACACCGCGCAGTGGAGCCATACATGCTGATCTTCCAGTGGTCCTCCTGGTATATGTGGGGATACTCCATAGAGCGGCAGGACTACCGCCTGTTCAAGCTGAACAGAATGCAGAATGTAACGGAGACGGACACTGTGTATGAACCACGCCGCTTTCCTGTATATGACGGCTCCACAGAGCGGGTATTTCCGCCGGAGATCCATGTGACCGCCCTGTTCTGCCCGGAGATGAAATGGCGTCTGATCGATGAGTACGGCCCTGAGTGCTATGAGGAACTGGAGGACGGAAGCCTGCTTATGCACATGGGGTTTACTGACAGGGAGAATCTGTTTACCTGGATTCTAAGCTTCGGTGACAGGGCAGAACTGCTGGAGCCGGCAGATATCCGGCAGGATCTGGGAAGGCGCATTCGGGAAATGATAAAAATATATCCGGCAGATGGAGAAACATGACAGACAGATGTCGTCTTTTATATGGTACATTCATTAAATAAAACAAAGAAAGGTAAGAGTTCAATATGGAATACGAGATTGTAGAATTAGAAGCGGCAAAAGTGGTGGGACTGACAGCCAGAACCAACAACATGGCAGAGGATATGACCCGGATCATTGGCGGACTGTGGTCCGATTTTTATGGAAAGGGCATCTATGATGCCATCCCTGGCAAGGTGGACTGCAAGGCGATCGGGCTGTACTCCGACTATGCGGGAGATGAGAAATGTGATTACAGCATCACAGTCTGCTGCCGCGCAACCGGGGAGGGAGATCTGCCCCAGGCAACAGTGGTGAAGCAGATCCCGGCAGGAACCTATGCCAGGTTCATAGTGCGGGGGGATCTGCACAAGGCGGTGGCTGAATTCTGGCAGGAACTGTGGGGGATGGATTTAAAACGCACCTTTACGGCCGACTTTGAGGAGTACCAGAACAGCGACGAGGAGCATGCGGAGATCCACATGTATATCGCTGTGGATCAACAGTAAGCACAGCGCTGCGGGAAAGGGGAGGCAATATGGCATCCAGTTTGGAATATATGGAGTATGTGGCAGGCCAGCTAAGCGGAGCGGGAGCCATCACTTACAGGAAGCTGTTTGGCGAATACGGAATATACTGTGACGGTAAGTTCTTCGGCACGGTGGAGGACAACCAGTTCTATTTAAAGGTCACACAGGCAGGCTTTGACCTGATGCCCCAGGCGGAGGTCGTCTCACCCAGGGAGGGCGCCAGATTCTTCCTCATAGAAGAGCTGGAGAACCGTGATTTCCTGGCTGAGCTGGTGCAGAGAACCTGTGAGCTTCTCCCTGCCCCCAAGCCAAGAAAGAAGCCAAAACGTATTTGAGGTACAGTAACTATTTGAGGTCCATCCCAGCCGTCAGCCCGCCCAAATAAGTTGAAATCCCCGGCAGAATCTGATATGATTCAGAAAAAGCCAGTGGAAGGAGCAGGGCAGGTTGAGAGATAAATTATTTTTGATTATAGGCAGTATTTTTATCCTGTACTATCTGATTTGCGGTCTGTATGGAGGATTCAGGCTGTCCATTCTGTGGATCTGGCTGATGGCCGGGGCGGTCTGCGTGGGTATCGGCCTGGGCTGGTTTAACGGAATCTGGGCCAGGGTTCCGGACATGCTGCGCACAGCGGTATATGTGGCGTGCGCGCTGTTTATGACCGCTTTTGTACTTACGGAGGTCATGGTAATCGGCAGCTTTAACGCAAAGGGGGAGAAAGATCTGGATTATCTGATCGTGCTGGGAGCCGCTGTCAAGGGCACTGCCCCCAGCAATGCCCTTGAGTACCGCATTGATAGCGCCTGCCGGTACATGAAGGAGAATCCCCGGACAAAGGCCATTGTGTCCGGCGGACAGGGCGCTGGGGAAGATATCAGCGAGGCAGAGTGTATGGAGCGGGAGATGATCCGCCGCGGTATTCCCGGTTCCAGGATACTGAAGGAGGATCAGAGCGCCACAACTGCCCAGAATATCAGATTCAGCTACCGGCTCATTGGCGGCAATCACGCCAGGGTGGGCGTGGTGAGCAACAATTTCCATGTCTACCGGGCAGTGGAGATTGCGAAAAAGCAGGGCTCATACCCAGTGTGCCCCATAGCCGCGCCCTATCCCAGCATTCTGCTGCCCCATTACGCAGTCAGGGAGTTTCTCACCATTACGGTGGACAAGGTGAGGGGGAACCTGTAGCAGCAAACGTCCGGCGGAGACTGTTCGATCAGTTCCGCAGCCGGACGTTTTTTTATTTTGGCGCAGGTAAATGGATTATGGAAAATATTTTCTATCAACCAATCTCTTGCCAGCGATTGACGATTAATGTCGAAAATGGTAAACTGTTCAGTAGTGTGCCTGTTTGGCGAATGACTGCCTGCAGGAGTAATCCAGCGTTAGGGGAAAGAAAATGAACCGGAAAAGTAAGAGGATTTTCAGCTGGCTTCTGGCTGCCAGCTTAAGTGTATTATGGAGTTTCAACGCATTTGCCCGCCCTGCCTGGCCTGCCGATACCGGAATTTTGGCGGAGGCTGGCATTGTGATTGACTATGACTCGGAGACTGTGATTTTCGGCCAGAAGATCCATCTGCCCTATGCGCCGGCCAGCATCACTAAGCTGCTCACCGCGCTGGTGGTCATTGAAAATGCCGACCTGTCGGATACGGTTACCTTCTCACAGGATGCTGTATACAATGTGGAGTCGGGCAGCGGCAATAAATACAACTTAGAGACAGGGGACCAGCTTAGCGTGGAAGACTGCCTTTATCTGCTGCTCCTTCAGTCCAGCAATCAGGCGGGCAATGCTCTGGCGGAGCATGTGGCCGGTTCCAGAGCCGGATTTGTGGATATGATGAACCAGCGCATCGCCCAGCTGGGGTGCAAAGAGAGCAACTTTGCCAACCCATCTGGGCTCAATGACGAGAATCAGTACGTCAGCGCATATGACATGGCGCGCATTGCGCGGGCAGCATTTTCCAATCCAAAGCTTATGGAGATCGATTCTGCCAAGAAGTACACCATTGGGCCAACCATCAACAATCCCAATGGAGCTACCTTCCCAATGGAACACAAGCTGCTGATGACAGAAGACACTTCCAGCGACCTATACTGCAAGGGCGCCAGCGCAGGCAAGACCGGATATACCTCTTTGGCAGGCAATACCCTTGTAACTTACGCAAGCAGAGACGGGCAGAACCTGATCGCAGTGGTGTTAAAGGGGACGCAGCCCCAGTATTATATTGATTCCAAGGCGCTCCTGGAGTTTGGATTTGCCAATTTCCAGACTATGAATATTGCCCAGAACGAGACCGCCTATACCAGTGGCGAGAACCCAATAACAGTGGGAGAGAATAACTACAGCCCCTCGGATTTGTATCTGGATGAGAGCGGGGCGGTTACTGTGCCCAAGGGAGCTGAGTTCTCAGACGCTGATAAAGAGCTGGTGACAGCTTTGCCTGAGGATCATCCCATGGGAGCCATTGCCAAGGTGCAGTACACCTATGATGAACGGCAGGTGGGAAGCGCCTGGCTGTTTTCACGGGAAGCGGTAGCCGCCGCCGAGAGTGCGGCCCAGACCCCGCCTACAGATTCTGCGTCCGAGACCCCTGTATCTGCCGATCCCCAGGAGCCAGGCAAGGGCTTCAAATTTGAATTCTCCAAAGTGATCCTGCCGGCTGCCATTCTGCTGGCGGTGATTGGAGGGGCAGCTCTGACCGCTTATGTAATCCGGGAGAAGAAGAGGGAACGGGAAGATCTGGCCCGCCGAAGAGAGCGCCGCCGCCAGCGCCTGATGGAAAGCGGTCTGTCGGAGGATGAATTTGAGCGCCTGCGCCAGCAGCGGTTCGGGGACAGGCCGCAAAAGCGCGGGGAAAGGTAACAGGATGATAGATATGGCGTTTGATACAATTTTAGACCGCCTGGATCAGGCACAGAAGGTGATGATCGGCCTGGGCGCGGAGTGGCGGTTGAGAGAGGACGGCAGACCTATTGGGGAGAGAAGCCTGGGCAGGGATGCTGCACAGGAGACGCTGCTCAGGGCATACCGGGCGCTTTACAGCCTGGTTGCGGATAAGGATTATTATGTGGTGACTACCCTGACGGAGGGAGCTGTCTATGACACTCCTTTTGCCCCGGACCGCATAGTGGCCCCCTGCGGCAATATCCACTGGCGGCAGTGCCCCGAGGCCTGCACCAAGGATATCTGGGAGGAAGGGGAGGCGCCTGATGACATCTGCCCCCACTGCGGCGCTCCGCTTACAGGCAACACAATCCAGGCCCCAAACTATATCGAAGAAGGTTATATGCCCCGTTGGGCTGCCTATACCAAGTGGCAGGCCGGGACACTGAACCGCAGCCTTCTGCTGCTGGAGCTGGGGGTGGGATTTGACAGCCCCACTGTGATCCGGTGGCCTTTTGAGAAGATCGCATATGTCAACCAGAAAGCCTGTCTTGTACGCGTCCATGAGACCCTTTTCCAGCTTCCCAGGGAAGTGGGAGAGCGGGCTATCAGCCAGGCAGCCAATTCCACAGACTGGGTTATGGGCCTGGCAGAGGCCGCAGCAGCCCGGGGAAGGTAATAATATATTCCGGAGCGCGTCTGCCAAAAGAACTTATCTTGCCTCTTGCACGTTAATGTGTTAAAATGTAGAAAATTCCCATTCACGCAAGATTTTGCGGGAATTCACAATCTAAGAGAGGAAAATGCCTATGGTAGCGATAATCGATTACGATGCAGGCAACCTGCGCAGTGTGGAGAAGGCTCTGCTGGCACTGGGGGAGACTCCGGTGATAACTAGGGACAGAGAGGTAATATTAGGAGCGGACCGGGTGATTCTGCCTGGAGTCGGCTCCTTTGGAGATGCAATGGGGAAGCTGCACCAGTATGATCTTGTGGAGGTGATCCACCGGACAGTGGACCAGGGAACCCCATTTTTGGGCATCTGCCTGGGGCTTCAGCTGCTGTTTGAGAGCAGCGAGGAATGTCCTGACACAGAGGGCCTGGGGCTGCTGCCCGGGAAAATCCTGAAGATCCCCAACAGCCCTGGCCTGAAGATCCCACATATGGGCTGGAACTCTTTGAAGATCACCCCCGGTGCCTCACTGTTTCGCGGGATTGAGGATGGGGCGTACGTCTATTTTGTCCACTCCTATTATCTGAAGGCAGCAGATGCCTCCATGGTGGCGGCATCCACCTGGTACAGCACTGAGATCCACGCCAGTGTGGAGCACGGCAATGTGTACGCCTGCCAGTTCCATCCGGAGAAGAGCAGCGATGTGGGTCTGTCGATCCTTAAGAATTTTATCAGCCTGTAACAGGACACGTAAAAAGGAGCCGGAATATGTTTACAAAGAGAATTATTCCATGCCTGGATGTGAACAACGGGCGTGTGGTGAAGGGTGTTAATTTTGTGAATCTGAGGGATGCGGGAGATCCGGTTGAGATCGCCGCGGCCTATGATAAGGCGGGAGCCGACGAGCTGGTATTTCTGGATATAACAGCGTCCTCGGACAACCGCAGCACAGTGGTGGATATGGTGCGCAGAGTGGCGGAGACCGTATTTATCCCCTTTACTGTGGGCGGAGGCATCCGCACAGTGGAGGATTTCCGCATGCTTTTAAGAGAAGGGGCTGATAAGATATCCATCAATTCCTCCGCCATCGCCAATCCCAGGCTGATTACCGACGCGGCTGACAAGTTCGGGCGGCAGTGTGTGGTGGTGGCCATTGATGCTAAGCGCCGGGCCGACGGCAGCGGCTGGAATATTTACAAGAACGGCGGCAGGGTTGACATGGGAATGGATGCCCTGGAGTGGGCCAGGACCGTGGACCAGCTGGGGGCGGGGGAGATCCTGCTGACCAGTATGGACTGTGACGGCACCAAGGCAGGGTATGACAATGAACTGACCGCTGCGGTGGCCTCGGCAGTGTCTGTGCCGGTGATCGCTTCAGGAGGAGCAGGTAATAAGGAACATTTTTATGACACGCTGACTGCGGGCCGGGCTGATGCGGCTCTGGCGGCCTCCCTGTTCCATTATAAGGAACTGGAGATCCGGGATTTGAAGAAATACCTGGCGGACAGAGGCATTTCCGTCCGTCTGTAAACAGATAATTTGTATAAAGGAGATACATATGGCAGCGATTACCAATGACTGGCTGGAACCCTTAAGCGGGGAATTCAAAAAGCCCTATTACAGAAAGCTTTACAACACAGTGAAACACGAGTATGAGACAAGGAAGATCTTCCCGGCCCCTGAGGACATATTCAATGCCTTTGCGTTCACACCTTTATCCCAGGTAAAGGTAGTGATTCTGGGACAGGACCCGTACCACAACGACGGCCAGGCCCATGGACTGTGTTTTTCCGTGAAGCCGGACGTGGAGATACCGCCGTCGCTGGTCAACATTTACCAGGAACTTCACGATGACCTGGGCTGCTACATACCCAACAACGGTTATCTGAAAAAATGGTCCGACCAGGGCGTGATGCTTCTGAACACAGTGCTCACCGTCCGCGCCCATCAGGCCAACTCCCACCACGATATGGGCTGGGAGGAATTTACAGATGCCGCCATCCGCATTTTGAACCAGCAGGACCGCCCCATGGTGTTCATCCTGTGGGGAAGGCCGGCCCAGAGCAAGAAGCCCATGCTGACCAACAAGAACCACATGATACTGGAAGCACCCCATCCCAGCCCGCTATCGGCCTTCCGCGGCTTCTTCGGCAGCAAGCCCTTCAGCGCAGCCAACCAGTATCTCACCAGCCACGGTCTGGAGCCGGTGGACTGGCAGATAGAGAATATCTGAGCAGCTGCCCGGCAATTTATAAACACGCTTTGGCATAGGCGGGGAGAAATTCACATACAATGTACAACATACGGCATGGAATCGGTGAACGCACGCTGGACGCACGTTCACCGCGTACAATAATGCGGTAAGGAGCTAAAATTATGAGTCTGATAGAAACTTTAAAAATAATCGTATTGGGGATTGTGGAGGGATTCACTGAGTGGCTGCCCATCAGCAGCACCGGCCATATGGAGCTGGTGGATGAGATCATTCAGCTGAACCAGCCTGAAGCTTATAAGGAGATGTTTACGGTGGTGATCCAGCTGGGGGCCATCCTGGCGGTGGTTGTCATGTATTTCCAGAAGCTGAACCCCTTAAGCCCCTCCAAGAGCAGCAGGCAGAGGGATGCCACCTGGTCTCTGTGGATCAAAATCATCATTGCCTGCATACCGGCAGCCATCTTCGGGCTGCTGTTCGATGACTGGATGGAGGCTCATCTGCACAATGCCTATGTGATATCCGCCATGCTGATTATCTATGGTGTTCTGTTTATTGTGCTGGAAAACAGCCATCTGTGCTCCAACCCCCAGTTCCAAAAGGTAGGCCAGATCTCTGCCAAGACGGCTCTGATCATCGGCGCATGCCAGATCCTCTCTCTGGTTCCGGGCACATCCCGCTCCGGAGTCACCATTTTAGGAGCCATGGTGCTGGGGTGTTCCAGAACTGCGGCAGCAGAATTCTCCTTCTTCCTGGGCGTCCCCATCATGTTTGGGGCCAGCGGGCTTAAGATCCTGAAATATTTCCTGAAGGGCAATACCTTCACCGGCCCACAGGTATTTTATCTGGTGTTCGGCATGGTTATCGCATTTGTTGTGTCCGTATACTCTATTCAGTTCCTGATGAATTACGTGCGGAAGAATAATTTTAAGTTTTTCGGTTATTACCGGATTATATTGGGAGTGATTGTGCTGGCTTACTTTGGCATTACGGCTTTGGCAGCGCCAACTCCGATTTGAGGAATTGGGCGCGTATGGTTACGCGGGCGGGGGAAGATGCATCCGTCCGTGAGAGCCAGGAGCTGTGGACGGGGAGGTTCGGGGACGAGTTACGGATTAGGTAATTCTAAGGCCCTGACAGCGTGAAATAAGGGGCACCGCTATCATTCGCTGAGAAGTCCTGAAAGGACTTCTCAGCTCAGCGACCGCTCAAAAGCTTGCTTTGAGGCAAGCTTTTGTCCCCTTATTTCACGCTGTCAGGACCTAAGAATTACTACTAATCCTCCACACGCCCCCGAACCTCCCCGTCCACAGCTCCTGGCTCTCACCCACTAGGTATAAGACCGCCCGCTGACGCATCCAGGCGCGGGAAAAAGAAAAAGGACATCCAAGAGCTTAATATATTCCTAAAGCAAGGGGCATTCACTGCATCCTCTGTTTTAAGTGAATTCCCCATATTATGGGAATATCTTAAGCTCTTGGACGTCTTTTTTCTTTTTCCCGCGCCTGGATGCGTCAGCGGACGTCCGCGTAACCATTCGCGCCTAACTCCACTCCATTTATTTACAGCCCCTTACTGTTATAAGCAGTGAACCGTAGGCAGAGCCTACGGTTCATCGTTTTCTATTGGGAGAACTGTTTCATCAGCCCCTGAGTCATCATATCGGCCATCATCAGGGCTTCCTGCTCAATCTGGTCAAAGATATTGATGCTGTCCTCGTAGTTTTGTTTCAGAATGCTGTTGGCTTCGGCCTTAGTCATGGCCAGGTGGCTATCCAGCATTCTGGTCCAATCCTGCATCGTCCAGTATGGATTGATACTGGCCAGGAAACCCGCAATCTGACCTGCATTTGCATACCACTGCTTCTCAGAATCAGCGGCGGCGGCATTATTGCCGGACTTCACGGCATTGACAAGGTCGGAGGCGATTTTGAGATGGGCTGTCAGCAGATCCGAGAAGGTTTTGGCAGTGTCCTCTCCATAGTACATTTTCAGCACTGCCTCGAAATCTTTTGGATTGCGCAGCAGACGGTTCACGGTATACTGTTGGTCCGGCAGACCAAATATTGTGCTGATAAACGCCAGCCGCGTCCAATAGACGTGCTGCTCCCACAGGAGCCGCATGTGGTCATGCAGTGCCAGTTCCGATACGCTGATACACTCGGAGGGCGTCTGCGGAGGCATTGGGGCATGTTCATAACTCTGGGGGACACAAATCACCTGACCAATAAACAGGTTGTATTCATCCAGCATGGGATTGACCGATGTGATGGCCTGTACGGTGGTATGGAAATGCTGGGCGATCTTCCATAGAGAATCTCCGGATTTTATGGTGTATGGCTGGGTTCCTTGGGGGCATTGGGGCATATTTGTCGTTACCTTTCAAAGTAAATGAATCCATATGCTGCATCATATGAATTATTATTTTAAATGTTCATTAAAAAGCTAAGAAAACAGCTAGAAATATTTAAAAACCATGAATAATTTGGTAATATACTATAGTGTATTGAGACGCAGAAATGAATCCAAGGAGGGCAGAAATGAAAACTAAAAAAAGAAATATTCAAACTGCAATAGATGTATGCATTTTTTCGTTGCTGGTATATACATTGGTACACTTCGCATCTGAAGAAACTCTGTTAAAAGTAGGTAATAAAATAGAGGCAGTATTTGGTCTGTTTAGTAATATTCAAGTGCTGTCTATGCAAACATTTATAACAACAATTGTTTCTGGCATATTTGCGAGTACATTGGTTGCGCTATGCTTTTATATTCAAGAATATCAGAGAG
>URUZ01000122.1 GCA_900551225.1 uncultured Clostridium sp. | reverse complement strand
ATATGATATACTAAGGAAAGAATAATGATAGGAGATTTTCATGTACTATTTTATTGTGAATCCCAATGCCGGAAGCGGCAGGGGCGGCAGATTTTGGCGGACTGTGGTCTGCTATCTGGAAAAACATCAAGTGGAATATGAAGCCTATCTGACAGCCGGGACGGGGGACGCAAGAGAGATTTCCCGGGAATTGACGGAAGGCAACAGAGAACCGCGGGTTGTCATCGCGGTTGGCGGGGACGGAACCATGAATGAAGTGCTGGACGGCCTGTCTTTTAGTGCGCCCCTGACATTGGGGTATATTCCGGCCGGTTCTGGCAATGATTTAGCCAGAAGCCTGAAGCTTTCTTCCAACCCGGTGAAGGGTTTAAAGAAGCTGCTGGCGCCCAGGCACTACAGGATGCTGGATTACGGCGTACTCTCTTATGGCACCCAGGAGATGTCACACCGGCGTTTTCTGGTCAGCGCGGGCATTGGTTTTGACGCGGCAGTGTGCCACGATGTGCTGGAGTGCAGGCTCAAACGGCGTTTGGGCAGGATCGGACTGGGCCGCCTTTCTTATTTTATGGCGGGTATCCGGCAGCTGTTTAAAAGCAGGACCAGCAAGGGATATATTGTGCTGGATGGAGTGAAGAAGGTGGAGTTTAACCACATTGCATTTATCTCCTGCCACATACAGCCCTATGAGGGCGGCGGTTTCAAATTTGCGCCTAAGGCGGACTGCAGTGACGGGAAGCTTTCCGTGTGCGTGGTGAGCCATGCCTCCAGACGCAGGCTGATCCCCATCTTTTTGGAATCCCTTGCAGGCAGGCACGGCAAGCGCAAGGGTGTCAGAAGCTATGAGTGCGGTGAGATCCGGATTCATACCGACCGCCCCCTGCCCGTACATGCGGATGGGGAGAGCTGCGGCATACAGACGGACCTGGAGTTGGAATGCATTCCAAGGAAGATCCGTGTAGTTGGTTAGTAAGATTTGCGGGGGTCTGCGGCAGGACTGGAATACGGTCAGCCGGGGCGCCCGCTGTTTATATAATGAAAGTCCCCTTCGCACCCGCTTAGGGGAGTAGTACAGGAAGGAGTTATTTTATGAGGATCGGACAAGGATATGACGTACACCGGCTGGTGGAAGGCCGGGATTTGATATTGGGAGGAGTCACTGTACCTTATGAATTGGGGCTTTTGGGCCACTCGGATGCGGATGTTCTGGTACACGCGGTGATGGACGCCTTGCTGGGCGCCGCGGCATTGGGAGACATCGGTCAGCATTTTCCTGATACTGACCCTGCATATAAGGGAATTTCCAGCATAGAACTGTTAAAGCACGTGGGCGCTCTTCTGGAAGAAAAAGGATACGTTGTTGAAAATATTGACGCCACTGTCATTGCCCAGCGGCCCAAGCTGGCTCCCTACCGCCCGCAGATGGCTTTAAACATTGCCGAGGCCCTTCACCTGGATGTGAGCCGTGTCAGCGTAAAGGCCACCACAGAGGAGGGACTGGGCTTTACGGGAACGGGTCAGGGGATTTCTTCCCAGGCAATTACGTTATTGACGGAAGTAGCTGATTACTGCTATGATAGTAGAATGATTGAAAACGGCTGTGCTGGCTGTCAGGGCTGCCGGAAGAGTTAAGTATCCTGCAGTAAGCTACAGAGTATTTGGCGGGAATTAATAGATTTCATAAATTAAGGAGAACGGGAATATGAAGATATTCAATACGCTGAGCAGAAGAAAAGAAGAATTCGTACCGCTGACCCCAGGGGTTGTGAAGATGTATGTCTGCGGCCCCACTGTATACAACTTTATCCACATCGGCAATGCCAGACCCATGATCGTGTTTGACACCGTGCGCCGGTATTTTGAGTACAAGGGCTATGACGTCCAGTATGTGTCCAACTTTACGGACGTGGACGATAAGATCATCAAGAAGGCCATTGAGGAGGGCGTGGACGCCGACACCATTTCCAAGCGCTATATTGAGGAGTGCAAGAAGGACATGGCGGCCATGAATGTGAAGCCTGCCACTGTTCATCCGCTGGCCACTGAGGAGATCTGCGGGATGCTGGAGATGATCGGCACGCTGATTGAGAAGGGCCACGCCTACATGGCCGGGGACGGCACGGTCTATTTCAGAACCGGTTCCTTCAAGGAGTACGGCAAGCTGTCCCACAAGAATCTGGATGAACTGCAGTCCGGTTTCAGGGAGATCAAGGTGACCGGGGAGGACGGCAAGGAAGATCCCAATGACTTTGTTCTCTGGAAGCCCAAGAAGGACGGCGAGCCCTTCTGGGAGTCCCCGTGGTGCAACGGCCGTCCGGGCTGGCACATCGAGTGCTCCGTGATGTCCAAGAAGTATCTGGGCGAGCAGATCGATATCCACGCAGGCGGCGAGGACCTGGTGTTCCCGCACCATGAGAATGAGATTGCCCAGAGTGAGTCTGCCAACGGCAAGCAATTTGCTACCTATTGGATGCACAATGCATTTTTAAATATCGACAACCGGAAGATGTCCAAATCCCTGGGCAATTTCTTCACAGTCCGCGAGATCAGCGAGAAATACGACCTGCAGGTGCTGCGCTTCTTCATGCTAAGCGCCCACTACCGCAGCCCGCTGAACTTCAGCGCTGACCTGATGGAAGCCTCCAAGAACGGTCTGGACCGCATCCTCACCTGCGTGGATAAGCTGAAGGGCCTGTCTGCTAAGGCAGAGGGCAATGCCGAGACCTGCGCCGAGCAGAACCAGATGTCGGAAGCTGCTGCCATTATCAGCAAATATGAGACTGCCATGGAAGATGATTTCAACACCGCGGACGCTATTTCCGCCGTGTTTGAGCTGGTGAAGCTGGCCAATTCCACCGCGGATGAGAACAGCACGGCAGCTTACATTTCCTATTTAAAGAAGAATATTGAGAGCCTCTGCGATGTGCTGGGAATCATCACTGAGAAGAAGGAGGAGGTTCTGGACAGCCAGGTTGAGGAAATGATCGCTGCCAGACAGCAGGCCAGAAAGGATAAGAACTTTGCCCTGGCGGATGAGATCCGCGGGAAGCTTCTGGACATGGGAATCGTGCTGGAGGACACCAGAGAGGGCGTAAAGTGGAAGAGAGCATAACCTTAGATGACTTTTTAGCATATTATAAGCAGTGCATGGGACTGGAACCAGTGGATGCGGGGACTTACTCCCCGCTGGTGCTGGCCTATATCGGGGACGCCGTCTATGAATTGATTATCCGCTCCAAGGTTATCAACCGGGGCAGTATGCAGGTGAATAAAATGCACAAGCACAGCGCGCTCTTAGTAAAGGCTTCCGCCCAGGCCCAGTTAATCAAGGCTCTGGAGGAAGATCTGACCCCTGAGGAGCACGCTGTCTTTAAGCGGGGGCGCAATGCCAAGTCAACGACTATTGCCAAGAATGCCACAATGATTGACTACCGGATGGCCACGGGCATGGAAGCCCTGGTGGGATGGCTGTTTTTGAATGAGCAGTACGGGCGGCTGGCGGAGCTGGTCAGCCTGGGCCTTAAGAAGGCGGGACTGCTGCAGGAAACGGATGACAAGCCACTGCACTGAGACTGCACGCAGGCGGCCATAAGACTGGCGCCAAGTGCTCATAACAAGGAGATTTACACATATGAGATATGAAGAACTGACCATAGAAGGCCGCAATGCAGTGCTGGAAGCTTTCCGTGCCGGGAAGCCAATTGACAAGCTGTTCGTGCTGGACGGCTGCCAGGACGGCCCGGTGCGCACCATTGTGCGGGAAGCCAGGAAGTACGATACCATTATGAACTTCGTCACAAAAGAACGCCTGGACCAGATGTCTGAGACAGGCAAGCACCAGGGCGTTATCGCCTACGCCGCGGCTTATGAGTACGCGGAGGTGGACGATCTGCTGAAGGCTGCGGAGGAGAAGGGGGAACCACCGTTCCTGATTCTGCTGGACGGCATCGAGGACCCCCATAATCTGGGAGCTATCATCCGTACCGCCAACCTGGCGGGCGCCCATGGGGTGATTATCCCCAAGCGCAGGGCAGTGGGGCTGACGGCAACTGTTGCCAAGACCTCGGCAGGCGCGCTGAACTATACCCCGGTAGCCAAGGTGACCAACCTGACGGCTACTATGGAAGATTTGAAGAAGAAGGGCATGTGGTTCGTCTGCGCAGACATGGGCGGCGAGCTGATGTACCGTATGAATTTAAAGGGTCCCATTGGACTTGTGGTGGGCAATGAAGGGGAGGGCGTAGGCAAGCTGGTTAAAGAGCACTGCGATATGGTTGCCTCCATTCCCATGAACGGAAATATTGATTCATTGAACGCGTCGGTGGCGGCCGGGGTGCTGGCTTACGAGATCGTGAGACAGCGCATGGGCGTTTAAGACGTTTTTTGCGGATAAACGCAGTAAAGGAGCTGTGGTTCTATGAAGAAAAATGCCATTTTACTATCCATGGCGGCAGCTGTGACAGCTGTGTCCATACAGGCGGCGGCAGTTCCGGGCACAGTGTACGGAGCCCAGGGAGCCGTCACCATTGAAGATGAAGCGGTGCCGCTCTACAGCAAGCCTGCGGGAAGCCTGGTGCGGACCCCCATTGCCTCAGGAGTGACAGTCTATGAGAACAACCTGGCGAAGCTGGACGCTTCCAATATGTCCGAAGGGTATATCATGGTCAAATACCTGGGCAGCAATCCCAAGATCAAGATCCAGATTACAAAAGGCGGCGTCACCTACACCTATGATCTGAGCAACAGCGGTGTGTACGATGTATTCCCCCTTTCTGAGGGAAATGGAAGCTATCAGGTGAAGGTATTTGAAAATGTGTCAGGCAACCAGTATACCCAGGCTTTCAGCCAGGATATCAACGCCAGTATCACCAACCAGTTCGGTCCCTTTCTGTACCCCAACCAGTATGTGAACTTCAACGCCTCCAGCGCTGCGGTCCAGACCGGTTCCCAGATCGTGGCCGGGGCCAGCTCCCAGGTGGATGTGGTGGCGGCCATCTACAATTATGTGGTTGGCAACGTTACCTACGACACGGCCAAGGCAGCCTCGGTCCAGTCCGGCTACCTGCCCAATGTAGATCTGGTTCTGGCCCAGAAAAAGGGGATCTGCTTTGACTATGCGGCCCTGATGACAGCCATGCTGCGCTCCCAGGATATCCCCACCAAGCTGGTGGTTGGATACACAGGCAATCTGTACCACGCGTGGATCAACGTGTACCTGGACGGCCAGGGCTGGGTTGACAACATCATTTACTTTGACGGCAACAGCTGGAAGCTGATGGACCCCACCTTTGCATCCTCTGGGGGGCAGAGCGAGGAGATCATGAAATATATCGGCAACGGCGCCAATTACCAGGGTAAATACAGTTATTAAAAGGGATACATAAGACATCAGGAGGCGGGTGAGTATGAAAAAGCCAGAGTCTAAATATAAATATTCCTACCAGGAGCTTTCCATATTTTGTCTCCAGGTAGGGCTTCTGCTGGAAGCGGCGGTTCCCCTGGACGAGGGGCTGGCCATTATGGCGGAGGACGCTGCAAGTCCGGAGGAAAAAGAATTACTGCTGTACATGTCGGAAGGGGTGGAGTTAGGAGACCCCTTCTTTCAGGTGTTGGAGGATGCGGGAACATTTCCGGCATATGTGGTCCGCATGGCGAAGCTGGGACAGCAGTCAGGCACCACGGAACAGATGATGAAGTCCCTGGCAGACTACTATGAGAAAGAGTACCGCCTGATGGTCAACATTAAAAATGCGCTGACCTATCCGGTTCTGATGGTGGTTATGCTGCTTGTGGTGCTGTTTGTGCTGTTTACTAAAGTGATGCCTGTATTTGACCAGGTATATGAACAGCTGGGAGCCACGATGTCGCCGGCGGCGCGTTCGGCCATTCATCTGGGAGGCGTATTCAGCGGCGGCGCACTGATCGCGGCCGCTGTGCTGGCCCTGGCGGTGTGCGGGATCTGGCTGGCTTCCAGAATGGGGAAGCGGCTTGGATTCGTGGAGCGGATGGTCAGCTTCGTCAAATGCCGCAGCAGCATCGCCCTGGCTGTGGCCAACCGGCGTTTCAGCGCTGTGCTGGCCCTGACCTTAAAGAGCGGCATGGAGCTGGAGAAAGGTTTGAATCTGGCCAGGGAGCTGGTGGAGAATGACCGGGTAGCCGCCCGCATCGGGAAATGCTCAAAGGAGCTGGAGGAAGGCGCCAGCTACTACCAGGCTATGAAGGATGCGGAGCTGTTTACCGGCTTTTACGTGCAGATGATAAAAGTGGGAAGCCGCAGCGGCCGCCTGGACTCTGTGATGGAGGAGATATCCAAAGATTACGAGCAGGCGGCGGACCAGGCCATGGACAACATGCTGACCCGCTTTGAACCCACTATAGTTGCAGTGCTGGCAGTCTCCGTGGGACTGGTGCTGCTGTCGGTGATGCTGCCTCTTGTGGGCGTGCTGTCGGCAATCGGATGAGGAACCCTAGATGAAAGTTGAAAAAAAGAAACGGGAGAAAAGTCCTGTGACAGGTTATATACTGTCCATCGCCGCGTGCCTTCTGATGGTTGCGGCGTTTGCGGCGGCGGCCCTGTCCTTCGCCGGCAAGGCGGGGGCCAAGGAGGAGGAGACGCTCTACAGGGCAGTGACCAGGGCTTCTGTGCAGTGCTATGCCATTGAAGGGCGGTACCCGCCCAGCGTGGATTATCTGGAAGAGAACTACGGGATAAATATTGACCGGGACCGCTATAACGTGTTTTATAACGGGTTTGCCTCCAATGTGATGCCTGAAATCACCATCATACCCATAGAGGAAGAGCAGGGGGCGCGCAGATGAACCGGAGGACAAATGTACTTTTTACCATGCTGCTGTTTCTGGTATTCATCCTGAGCGCCCTTTTTACTGTGCTGATCGGCAGCCGCGTGTATGAGAATATAGCGGCCAGAAGCAACCAGAATTTTACAGGCAATACGGCACTCAGTTATATTGCCAACAAGGTGCGCCAGGGTGACCGGGAAGGCATGGTGGAGGTGCGGGAGATCGAAGGCGCCAAGGTGCTGGTACTGGGCCAAAATGTGAGCGGTACCACCTATGAGACATGGATCTACTACCTGGACGGAACGGTCCGGGAACTGTTCGCCAACCCGGACAGCGGCCTGGGACTGAAGGACGGACTGGAGATCCTGGAGTGCGGCGGCCTGGACGTGTCCCTGGATGACAGGCTTTTGACCGTCCGTACCCTGGGTGAGGGCGGAAGCAGCCTGAAGCTGTATCTGAGAAGCGGAGGTGTCTGGGATGAAGAGGAGTAGGAGACGCGGATCAGGCTCCGGCCCATTTCTTATGGAGATGATTCTGGTAACTGGTTTCTTTATTATCTGCGCCAGCATCTGCGTGCTGGTGTTTGCCAGGGCCAACAGGCTGAGCCAGCGGGCCAGCGACATCAACCAGGCGGTGCTGGAGGCCCAGACCCTGGCCGAGGAGATGAAGGCGGGCCTGGAGCTGAATCTGGGAACCATCAGCCCAAGCAGGGATTTCTGGCCCTACACGGAGCTTACAGAGGAGCAGGAAGCCCGCCAGGAACTGATCCGCAGTGCAACGGATTACAGCACCCGCTTACCTGCATGGGATGCGGACTGGAACCGCTACGCGGATGCCGGTGTATTGGGGGATGCAGGTAAGGATCTGACCTATATGGGAATTATTTACAGCGGGACGGTGGACAATATGCGGATGACGGACATTCAGATATTCCGCTATGAAAAAGGCAAGGGAACAAGCAGCCTTCTGTTCCAGCTATCCACGGACAGCTACATAAAACCAGAGGGAAGGGGAGGAAGCCATGAACAGGAGTAAGGTGAATATCGGGGCAGCCTCTCTGGTGCTGATTTTCATTGTGCTGTGTCTGGGGGCCTTTGGGCTTCTATCCTTAAGCAGCGCCCAGGGGGATTTAAAGCTTGCCAAACGTGCGGCCCAGTCTGTGGCCGGGTACTATGAGGCGGACTCCAGGGGGCAGGAGTGGATGCGGTCCATGGACTCGGTTTTAAGGGAAGAGATGGGAGGAGACCGGGATTCCGGCAGCAGCAGCGATGCGGTGAAGGCCCGTCTGGGGGATGTGTACCACCAGGAGACAGGGCTGCTGACGGCGGACATTCCCATGGAGCGGGGCCAGGCTCTGCACATTGAGCTGGCGCTGGTCTGCGGCGCGGCGCGGTACCAGGTGCGTTCCTGGTATGTGTACGACAGCGGCGAATTCGAGATTGACAACTCCATGCCGGTCTGGGGCGGCGAGCCAGGGGAAGCGGGAGCGTAAGTATTAGAATGGGACAAAAGGAGCGGAACATTACCATGAATGTTATGGAATTGCTGACAATGGCGGTGGAAAAGGATGCGGCGGACATATTCCTGGTGCCCGGCATGCCATTTTCCTATAAAATCGGCGGCAGGATCATTTACCAGGGGGAGGATAAGATTTTTCCTGAGGCCATGGATCAGATGATCACACAGATTTATGATTTGGCCGGACACAGGGATATGACCAGGGTGAGGGAGCACGGGGACGATGATTTCTCCTTTGCCCTTCCCGGCGTATCGCGTTTCAGGGCCAACATTTTCCGGCAGAGGGGCTCTCTGGCGGGAATCATCCGTGTGGTACGGTTCGAGCTGCCTGATCCCAAGGCGCTGCATCTGCCGGAGATAATCATCAATGTGGCCAGGATGACCAAGGGAATGGTGCTGGTGACAGGGCCTGCGGGCAGCGGAAAGAGCACCACTCTGGCCTGCATCATCGATGAGATTAACCGGACCAGAAACGCCCATGTCATCACTCTGGAGGACCCCATTGAGTACCTCCACCGGCATAAACAGAGCGTTGTGACCCAGCGTGAGATTGTCACGGACACGGACAGCTATCTGACCGGGCTGCGGGCTTCCCTGCGCCAGGCGCCGGACGTGATCCTGCTGGGGGAAATGCGGGATCATGAGACCATCAGCACAGCTATGACAGCAGCTGAGACAGGGCATCTGATCCTGTCCACCCTGCATACCATCGGGGCGGCCAACACCATTGACCGTGTGATTGACGCCTTCCCGCCAGGCCAGCAGCAGCAGATCCGCACCCAGCTGTCCATGGTGCTGGATGCCGTCATTTCCCAGCAGCTGATCCCAGCGGTGGATGGGAACGTACAGCCTGTGTTTGAAGTGATGTTTTTAAATAACGCCATCCGCAATATGATCCGGGAATCGAAAATACACCAGATCGACGGGATCATTGCCACCTCCCAGGAGGAGGGCATGATCTCCATGGACAACAGTATCATCCGCCTGTTCCGCCAGGGCGTAATCAGCAAGGAAAATGCGGTGGCCTACAGCAGCAACAGTGAACTGATGGAGAAAAAGCTGGCCCGTTAGAGTGAAAATGATTTTTCAGACGCTCTCTGGTATACGCCGGCCGGAATTTGTGCAACCTGATCTTGTAAGCAGCAGGGAGCGTTCCCTGGGAAAGTGAGTGGGATTATGAGAGTTGATAAACGGAAAGTGGTAATCGTCGGAACCGGTATGGTGGGTATGAGCTATGCCTATTGTCTGCTGAACCAGTCCGTGTGTGATGAACTGGTGCTGATTGATGTGAATAAGACCAGGGCCATCGGCGAGGCCATGGATTTAAACCACGGGCTGGCATTTGCCAATTCCAGCATGACGATTTATGCGGGAGAATACAGCGACTGCCAGGACGCGGATATTGTGGTAATCTGTGCGGGAGTGGCCCAGAAACAGGGAGAGACGCGGCTGGATCTGCTGAAACGCAACGCCAGCGTGTTCCGCTCCATTATAGATCCGGTGACAACGTCAGGATTTAACGGGATTTTTCTGGTGGCCACCAATCCGGTGGACATCATGACGAGAATCACCTGCGTGCTGTCCGGCTTTAATCCAAGAAGGGTGCTGGGAAGCGGCACAGCCCTGGATTCCGCACGTCTGCGCTATCTGTTGGGGGAATATCTGAATGCGGACCCCAGAAATGTTCATGCCTATGTGATGGGAGAACATGGGGACAGCGAGTTTGTGCCGTGGAGTCAGGCCCTGCTGGCTACCAAGCCCATTCTGGAGCTGTGCGATGAGTCCAAGGAGATCTGCCAGGACCATCTGCGTCAGATCGAGGAGGAAGTGCGCACAGCGGCCTACAAGATCATTGAGGCCAAGAACGCCACCTATTATGGAATCGGAATGGCGCTGACCAGGATCACCAAAGCGATTCTGGGCGACGAGCACAGCGTGCTCACCGTGTCGGCCATGATGCGGGGAGATTTCGGCCAGAGGGATGTGTTCGTGGGCGCGCCATGTATCATCAACCAGAACGGGGTCCAGCGGGTGCTGCCTCTGTCGCTGACAGAGGAGGAATTGGCGAAGTTCGCGGAGTCCTGCGAGACGCTGCGGGAGAGCTTTGAAGGGATATTCTAAGGGAATGATATAAGAAGAACGAAGGAGAACTGCGGCAGCGCTTATGATAGGCTGCCGGCAGTTCTCTTTTTTGATGATGTTTAAGAATCCTCAACAGGGATGATACGAAACCCATAGGGTGACCAGGTGTTGCCCAGGATGTACAGCGTGTAGCTGGTGTCGGGCTTCACCTTCAGGGAGGCGGCGGCCAGAGGGCCTGTGGTCCACCGGAGGCCGGAATCTTCTGATACATAGAAGCTGTAAGGACCCGGGGCCATGGAGGTGTAGGAGGTGGCGCTGCCGAAGGGGATGTGTTCATAGAGCACGGTGCCGTCCGCCAGATGCAGCCCAAAGGATGACCCTTCCATGCTTACATTTGCAGTGCGTATCAGGCCCTGGCCGGAAGCAGCCGGCGCATTCCCAGGAGCGGGGAAGCTGAGTAGATCCACGCCCCCGGCCGCGGAATCCGTCAGCGCCAGTGTGGTGTGGCTGCCCGCGCCAATATGCAGAGGCTTGCTCAGCAGCAGTGCATTGCTCTTGTCACCCTTGGTGACGGCGGCCATCTGGCTCCCTCCGGAGACAGGGGCGTAAGAGGTCAGGCTGGAAAAGACGGAGCCGGCTACCTGGGGAACGCCGCCTAAGGTTAAGTTGACCGGGAACGGGGCAGTGGCGGCATTTAAAAGGCGGAACATCCCGAGGGAGGCCGGGTCGGGAGATGGTTCTCCCATGGCGCCTGAGGTGTTTAGATATGTGGACGGAGCCGGATGGTAGAAATGCTCCGGCTCGGCCTGGTATTGCCAATCAGCCATCAGATTACCTTTCAGTGAGTGTGTTTGTACAGTATATGAAGGTGGGGCGTTGAAATAGTCTTAATCTATTGAGCGGGGGAGACGGCGGAGCCGCTGGGCGGTTCACTGGAAGCGGCCGGGCTGCCTTGCTGATCGGAGGGGGGGTCGGGAGGAAATGGGTCGCCCTCATCAGCAGTTACCATTGTTATCATGCCCGGGTCAGAGGTAGGGGAATTAGGAAATTTCATGGTTAATGTGCCATTTGGATCAGCAGTCATCCAGCCATTAAAAGGTTGCTTCCCATCTATTTTGTACTTTATTTTATAGATCAGAATTCTGTTGGGATGAAAATTGACGGTTCCGAGTTGTAATACAGGTTGATATTTAAAAGGTTGCTCTATTGTCAGATGAAACTCCATCTGCCATTGCGTGGTCCTGTATTTACCGATATTGACAGAGTTATAAACAAAGGGAATACAGTTGCTATAATTGAGAGATGGGATGGTGGCCTGACTGTCATTCCATTTAACATAAGCAGGGATTGGCGATAACGGCCCAGGCAGCCGATTCTCAAACAAGAAGATAGGCTGTCCGTCTATGGTATCATTTGTATCGATTTCACCTACCCGTATAACCGTCTGTGTCCCCAGCATGGTGCCAACCAATTTATTATACCGCCCGGTGAAAATATGCATAGGCTCGACAGGAGTAATCTGAAAGGAAGTCACCAGGTTAAGAACGTCCTGCTGCCTCTGGGGCGGAAGAAGGGTAATTGCCGTTCTTAATGGCATTCTGGGCAGTATACCCCAGAGGTTTTTGGCGGTGCTTGATAGGATTAATGTGTTGGTTGTGTCAACATCTTTTTTGAAGAGGGAACAGTATATCTCGCAATCTTTAAGCGCTACAGACATCACATATGCAAAAACAATTTGGGAGGGTTCATCTTGCAATGGGGCGGCCCATTCGATCAGATCATGTCTGAACCAAGGGGCACGTTCCTCTGCCATCAGATTGGGTATCATCGAAAGGGTGACACCTTTTGTATACTGGAATGAGCTGCCCATAGTATCCATATGCTCATCGGCAATCACTATCTTAACAGGAGTTAGCATGGTCATTCTAAAGCGTCCAATATTCTTGGTTACCAAATTACGCTGTTTTATAGGCGAAAAGGATATAAGGCGGGATTCCTTTACAAACTCATTAAAGGCCTCCTGCCGCGTATTCCAATCCTCTTCGTTTTCTATTGGTGTAGGGGAAGAAACCATTTCTAATGTATAATCACTTAATTCTGTTTTGGGATCGGTGTTAAATAGCAAATCTTTTGTTATATCCCAGAGGTGGCACAAGCCGCCGGTGGTCTGGACATGGATAATGCCAAGCTTTTTATCCATGAAGGTTGTAGGGATACGTACTTTGATATCAGGCAGCTCTTGTTCTGTACCGATGGTTGCGGCTGTCTTTGGAAAGTTGGTTTTTTGAGGGGGAATGGGGGGCAGTGTGTTTCCCAGACCAATTACCTGGTTCGCAGCTGAATTGCCGATGACGCCGGCTGTCTGTGCCGGCAACGGCCGTGGCGCCGGCTGAGGAATGGGGCGCAGTCTGCTATGGGTGGCCTGCAGATCCTGGGCGGATGGAATCAGGGGATGAATCATATGTGACACCTCCTTATAAATTAAGCTTCTATATGATTTAACAT
>URUZ01000121.1 GCA_900551225.1 uncultured Clostridium sp. | reverse complement strand
GTGGAGAAAACTGCATTAAACGGCCAGGGCAGCTGGCACATTCTGTCCTTTGAGAAAAAATATGCCCAGTTAAAGGAGCTGAATCCGCGGATTCAGGTGCTTCAGCCCCAGGTGGGTGAGGATGGGATGCATGTGCGTTTCCCGTTTATCAAGGGCGTGACCCTGGCGGAGAAGCTGGGACAGGAGATCCGGGACGGGAAGGCGCCGGTGGAGGCTGTGCGCAGGGCCATGGACCTGGTCTTTGACATTGGGCCGGAGTATGTGGGGACCTTCCAGGTGACGCCGGAATTCACCGAGGTGTTCGGGCAGGTGCCGGATATCCAGGACCAGTCCTACCGGGTATCCAACATTGACGGGCTGTTTGAGAACCTGATGGAGCTGGACTCCCAGGTGTACTGTCTGGACTATGAGTGGGTCTTTGACTTCCCTGTTCCGGCCCATTTTGTGCAGTACCGGAACCTGGCCTATTTTTATTATAAATACCAGGGAGTGATGAACTATGCCTCCCTGGAAGAATATCTGGAAGAATTTGGGATTAAACGTGAGACTGCCGCGGTTTACGCTGCCATGGAGAGGTCCTTCCAGGCCTATGTTCACGGGGACCGCGGCCAGGGGTATCTGGCCAATTACCAGCAGAAGGTAACCTCCCTGGAGGAGATCCGGCAGACCGGCCGGGAGCTGGAGAGGGCCAAGGACCGCATAAGCCAGCTTCAGGCGGAGGTGGAGGAGAAGAATCTACAGATCCGCAAGGAGCAGGAGGTCCAGCGTCTCACCGGCAACCATGTGGCCAACCTGGAGGTGATGATCCGGGATCTGCGCCATGAGATCGACGAGCTGGGCAAGCTGGCCACCTACTTAAACGGCCACGAGGCCCTGGTGTTCAAGGCCAGGAGAAAGCTGGGCGCCCAGGTGAACCAGGCGTTTCCCAAGGGAACCAGAAAACGCAAGGTGCTGAACTACGGCCTGGCCACAGTGAAGCATCCCTGCCGTTATATGAAGCTGTATCTCACCAGCGAAGGCCGCCGCCAGATTGACGGGGATTTCAAGATCGGTGAGGATTACCTGAAGTACGGCAGGCTGCATTTCCAGACCTTTGACAGTGATAAAGGGGAAATGCCGCTGGTATCCATCGTGATCCCCTGTTATAACCAGGTGCACTACACCTACGCCTGTCTCCAGTCAATATTGGAATATACTGGGGATGTGACATATGAGGTGATTATTGCGGACGATGTGTCCACGGACGCCACGGCCCAGCTGGACCAGTTTGTGGAGGGCCTGGTGATCTGCCGCAATGAGACGAACCAGGGATTCTTGAAAAACTGCAACCAGGCGGCCAAAGCCGCCCGCGGACAGTATATTATGTTCCTGAACAATGACACCAAGGTGACAACCGGCTGGCTGTCCTCCCTGGTGGACCTGATCCGTTCCGACGATACCATCGGCATGGTGGGTTCCAAGCTGGTGTATCCGGACGGCAGGCTGCAGGAGGCCGGGGGCATCATCTGGAGCGACGGCTCGGGCTGGAATTACGGCCGGCTGGACGACCCGGACAAGGCGGAGTACAACTATGTGAAGGACGTGGACTATATCTCCGGCGCGGCCATCCTGCTGTCCACAGCCCTGTGGAAGCAGATCGGCGGCTTTGACGAGCGGTTTGCGCCTGCTTACTGCGAGGATTCGGATCTGGCATTTGAGGTGCGCAGGGCCGGGAAGCGGGTGGTGTACCAGCCGCTGTCCAAGGTGATCCACTTTGAGGGCGTATCCAACGGCACGGACGTGAACGGCACGGGCCTAAAGCGCTACCAGGTGGAGAACAGCAAAAAGCTGAAGGAAAAATGGGCGGAGGAGTTCAAAAAGCAGTGCGTCAACACCGGCAATCCCAATCCTTTTAAGGCCAGGGAGCGGAGCCAGGGCAAGCCTGTGGTGCTGGTGGTGGACCACTATGTGCCCACCTACGACAGGGATGCAGGCTCCAAGACCACCTTCCAGTATCTGAAAATGTTCCTGAAGATGGGCTATGTGGTGAAATTCCTGGGGGACAACTTCCTGCATGAGGAGCCGTACTCCACCACCCTGCAGCAGATGGGCATCGAGATTCTCTACGGCCAGGAGTATGCCGCCGGAATCTGGGACTGGCTGAAGGACAATGGGGACCAGATCGATTTTGCCTATCTGAACAGGCCTCATATCGCTACAAAATATGTGGATTATATCAGGGATTACACCAATATTAAGGTGATTTATTATGGGCACGACCTGCATTTTCTGCGTCTGTCCAGGGAATATGAGCTGACCGGGGATATCCGGATCAAGCGTGAAGCTGACTATTGGAAGTCCGTGGAGCTGACTATGATGTACAAGGCTGCGGTGTCCTACTATCCCTCTTATGTGGAGGTGGATGCCATTCATGCCATCGATGCCAGTATAAAGGCCAAGGCCATCACAGCCTATGTGTACGACCAGTTCCTCACCCATATCCAGGACGACTTTGCCAAGAGGGAGGGGCTGCTGTTTGTGGGCGGCTTCGCCCATCCGCCCAATGCGGATGCAGTGCTCTGGTTTGCCAGGGAGATATTCCCCAGAATCAGGGAACAGCTGCCCCAGGTGAACTTCTACGTGGTGGGTTCCAAGGTGACGGATGAGATCAAGGCCCTGGAACAGCCGGGCAGCGGCATCATCATCAAGGGTTTTGTCAGTGATGAGGAGCTGGAACGGCTTTACGGCGCCTGCAAGCTGGTGGTGGTTCCCCTGCGCTATGGCGCGGGCGTGAAGGGCAAGGTTGTGGAGGCCATCTATAACGGTGCGCCCATTGTCACAACACCCACCGGAGCAGAGGGGATTCCCTCTGTGGATCAGGTGTTAAAGATTGCGGACGGGGCGGAGGCATTTGCAGCGGCCACGGTGAAGCTGTACCAGGATGATGTAATGTGCCGGGTGCTGTGCCGCAGGACCCAGGACTATATTAAGAAATATTTCAGCATGGCTGGGGCGTGGGAAGTGGTAAAAGAGGACTTTACGCGGCCATAGGGCCATCTAAGATAAGAAGTGGAGGAAACACACATGCAGGCAATTCTTCTGGCGGGCGGCCTGGGCACAAGGCTGCGCAGTGTGGTAAGCGACCGGCCCAAGCCCATGGCCCTGATCCATGGCAGGCCATTTATGGAGTATGTGACCAGAGAGCTGGTGAAGAACGGTGTGACTGAGATCATTTTCGCCGTGGGCTACAAGGGTTCCATGGTGGAGGAACATTTTAAGGACGGCGGGGGCTTTGGGTTCAGGGCATACTATGCCTATGAGGAGACGCTGCTGGGTACCGCGGGGGCTATTAAAAACGCAGGGCAGTTTATCAGCGGGGACCGTTTCTTCGTGCTGAACGCCGACACATTTTACCGCATCGACTACAGCCGCCTGACCCGGTGCCAGGACAAGCTGGGGCTGGACATGGCCCTGGTGCTGCGGGAGGTGCCGGACGTGTCCCGCTACGGACAGGCAGTGCTGGACGGTTCCGGCAGGCTCACCGGCTTCAATGAAAAGACGGAGAACCGGCGTCCGGGGACAATCAACGGCGGAATCTACCTGATGAAGCGGGAGCTGCTGGACCTGATCCCTGAGGGGAAGGTATCCCTGGAGAATGAGATGATTTCGGGCTGGCTCGCGAAAGGACGTCCCCTGGGCGGCATTGTCAATGACGGGTACTTTATTGACATTGGAATCCCTGAGGCGTATTTCCAGTTTCAGGAGGACGTGAAGAAGGAGGCGGAATTATGGTAATCAGAGGCAGAGCGCCCCTCAGAGTCAGCTTCGGCGGAGGCGGCACGGACGTTGCGCCCTTCTGCGAACAGCAGGGCGGGGCTATAATTGGCAGCACCATCAACAAATATGCTTACTGCTCCATCGTGCCCAGAGAGGATGACCAGATTGTGGTCCACTCCCTGGATTTCGACATGACGGTGAAATACAACACCAACGAGAATTACGTGTATGACGGCAAGCTGGATCTGGTGACAGCGGCCCTGAAGGCCATGGATATCAAGCAGGGCTGCGAGGTTTACCTCCAGTGTGACGCGCCTCCGGGGTCCGGCCTGGGCACCTCCTCCACTGTGATGGTGGCAATGCTCACCGCCATGGCCCGGTGGAAGGGCACTATGATGGATGCATACGCCCTGGCTGATCTGGCCTACCAGGTGGAGCGCCAGGACCTTGGCATCGACGGCGGGTACCAGGACCAGTACGCGGCCACCTTCGGCGGATTTAACTTCATTGAGTTCCACGGCCGCAACAATGTGGTGGTGAACCCCCTGCGCATCAAGAAGGATATTATACACGAGCTGCAGTACAACCTGCTGCTGTGCTATACCGGCAAGATCCACGTGTCGGCCAATATCATCAAGGATCAGGTGTCCAACTATGAGAAGAAGGACGCCTTTGAGGCGATGTGCGAGGTCAAGGCCCTGGCCTACGCCCTGAAGGACGAACTGCTGAAGGGCAACCTTCACAGCTTCGGCAAGCTTCTGGACTATGGCTGGCAGAGCAAGAAGCGCATGAGCAGCAAGATCACCAGCCCGCAGATCGATGAGCTGTACGACGAGGCCCTGAAGGCAGGCGCTCTGGGCGGCAAGCTGCTGGGAGCGGGCGGCGGCGGTTATCTGCTGATGTACTGCCCTTACAACGTGCGCCACAAGGTGGCTGCCCGGATGGAGCAGGTGGGCGGACAGCTGGCGGACTGGAACTTTGAGCTGCGGGGCGCCCAGAGCTGGGTGGCTGACGAGGAACGCTGGCCCTACCGCCAGGTGAAGGTCCATATGCCCAACGGAGAATACCATTTCGATATATAATATATATGAATACACATCAAAGGAGCGGACACATGGATAAGGTTGTATTCCTGGACCGGGACGGAACCATCAACGAGGAGGTTAACTACCTCTACAGGCCGGAGGACTTCCGGTTTCTGCCGGGAGTGCCCCAGGCCCTGAAAATGCTGACGGACGCCGGTTTCAAACTGATTGTGGTGACCAACCAGGCAGGGGTGGCCCGGGGGTATTACACGGAGGAGGACGTAAGGAATCTCCACAGTTATGTAAATCAATTGCTGGAGCCTTACGGCACCGGAATCCACGGCTTCTATCACTGTCCGCACCACCCTGAACACGGCCTGGGCCAGTACAAAAAGGACTGCCGGTGCCGTAAACCGGGCATCGGCCTGTTCCGGCAGGCGGAGGCGGATACCCCGGTGGACAAGGGGCATTCCTACATGATCGGGGACAAGCTGCTGGATACCCAGGCCGGGAGATGCTACGGCGTCCCGTCCATTCTGGTGGGAACCGGATATGGGGCGGAGGCCCGGCGGCAGTCCCTGTCCCGGGAGTATGATCATTTTGCGGAGAACCTGACTGAGGCGGCCCGCTGGATATTACAGAGAGAGAAGGAGAAAATGGCCATGAATGAGATGAAGTATATGGAAGAGCTGATAACCCGTTACCCGGTGCTGGAACCGGTTAAGGAACATATTCTGGCGGCCTATGAAATCATGAAGGACTGCTACGAAAACGGCGGCAAGCTGATGGCGGCGGGCAACGGCGGCAGCTGTGCGGACAGCGAGCACATTGTGGGCGAGCTGATGAAGGGGTTTGTGAAGCCACGCCGTATAACAGCGGAGTTTGCTGAACAACTGATGGCAGCGGACCCGGAGCGGGGTGCCAAGCTGGCTGATAAGCTTCAGGGCGGTCTGCCCGCCATTGCTCTGACCGGACACACGGGCCTGACCACAGCCTTCTTAAACGATGTGGACGGGGATCTGATCTTTGCCCAGCAGTTAAACGGATTCGGCAAGCCCGGCGATGTGTTCCTGGGCCTCTCCACCTCCGGCAACTCTAAAAACGTGCTTTACGCCATGGCAGTTGCCAAGGCACGGGGCATAAAGACCATCGCCCTCACCGGCAGGGACGGCGGGGAGATGGGGCGCAAGGCTGACGCAGCCATCATTGTCCCGGAAACAGAGACATACAAGATTCAGGAACTTCACCTTCCCATCTACCACGCCCTGTGCCTGATGCTGGAAGAACATTTTTTCTAAAAGGAGCTGACCCCTTATGGAACACACACATGTATTTGCCATCTGCGCATACAAGGACTCGCCATACCTGGAGAGCTGTATCCGCTCCCTTCTGGGGCAGCGGACTAAATCCCATGTCATCCTCTGCACCTCCACGCCCAGCCTCTATATCAGGGAGACAGCCAGGGCTTACGGCATCCCCGTGTATGTGAGGGATGGGGAGAGCAGCATGAGGGACGACTGGAATTACGCCTACCACATGGCAGACGGGGCCCTGGTGACCATTGCCCATCAGGATGATGTGTACCACAAGGATTATGTGACGGAGCTGCTGAAGGCCTACGGGCAGTATCCGGATATGACCATGTTTACCTCAGATTATGTGATCATCAAGAACGGGAAGCTGATCAGGGACGACAAGATGCTCTGGGTCAAACGCCTGCTGCGCGCTCCGCTTCGTATGACGGCCCTGAGCCATCATACGCTGGTCAAGAAGCTGCCCCTGATGTTCGGCAATTCCATCTGCTGTCCGGCGTCCACCTACCAGAAGAAGCTGCTGGGGGAGCCGCTGTTTGAGTCAGAGTACAGGTTCGCCCTGGACTGGGAGAACCTGCTGGCCCTGGCCCAGCGCCGGGGGCGTTTTATCTGTGTGGAGCGGCCGCTGCTGTTCTACAGGGTCCACGACGGCGCCACCACCAAGGCATGTATTGCGGACAACACAAGAGCGCAGGAGGAGGCGGAGATGTTCGGCCGCTTCTGGCCGCGGCCTGTGGTTAAGCTTCTAATGAAGCCTTACCAGACCGCTTATGATGAATACCAGTAAGGAGGCGGCATACATTGGAGAAAAGGCAAACCTTTAAATACACCATCGGATTCTCCAGAATGGACAAGAAATATGAGTGGAAGGACCATGTGATTTTCATGGGGCTTCTGCTGGCTCTTGCTGTGCTGGTGAACCGTGGAATAGAGATAAAGGGCCTGTACATGGATGACCTGTATTTCTGGTCATGTTACGGGGAGCAGAGCTTTCTGGAATACGTGTTTCCGCTGGGCAGCACCAGGTTCCGGTTCCTCTACTATCTGGCGGCCTGGCTGGAGATGGCGGTGGTGGGAAACCACGTGGCATGGTTTGTGCCCATCAATATCCTGCTGAACGCAGGGGTGTCCTGGACCCTCTACGGGATTGGCCGCAGGCTGGCCCGCTCCAAGGGCGTGGGATTCCTGTGCGGAGCCATGTATCTGGTAAGCCGCATGGCCTACTATCAGATCGGCCAGGTGCTGGGGCTGATGGAGACCATGGCGCTGTGGATGGCTGTCCTGATCCTGTGGGATCTGTACCTGTTTCTCAATGAAGAGGCAGGCGGAGGGAAGTCCACCTCACCTGCGTTCGGCGGAAGTGGGTCTAAACGCTTCTATGTGGCCTGTGCCCTGTATTTTGGCATCTGCTTCGTCCACGAGCGCTACATGGTGCTGATCCCCCTGTTCTTCCTTGTGCTGCTGTATAAGCGCTCCAGGAAGCTGTGGCAGTGGCTGGCGCCATCTATTTCCTTCCTTTTGGTGCAGGTGATCCGGGCGTTCACCATTGGTTCGGTTCTGCCTGCGGGAACAGGCGGAACCCAGGTGGCCGACACCTTCAGCGTCACCCAGTCCATCCGCTATGCCCTGAGCCAGGCAGCCTATGTGTTCGGAATCAACGCAGGGCCTGAGCATCTCAACGGACGGCCCTGGAGCCAGAGCCCGTTTTTGATCAGGGGTCTGGTGATTCTGGCGGATCTGATGGTGGCGGCGCTGGTGATTGCATTTATTGTCCGCATCTGCCGGGAGAAGAAGGAGGAGCGGGCAGCTCTTCTTAAGAACGCCTCCCTGTTCCTGGGTTTTATCATTTTGTGTATTGCCTCCTCCAGCGTGACCATCCGGGTGGAGATGCGCTGGGTGTATGTGTCCCTGGCAGGCGCATTGCTGCTGCTTGCCTACATTTACGGTGTTCTGACCGGCGGTTACAAGAAGGAAATGTACTTAAAGCGCCTGTGGCCCTGGGGCGCTGCCTTTGCCTGCTATGTGCTGTTTATGTTCCCTGTGGAGCTGTTTTACAGGGGCTGCTACCCCAGCCTGTATCTGTGGCCGGATCAGCTGCGCTACAATTCCCTGGCTGAAGAGACCTACGAAAAATACGGCAGTGATGTGATGGGCAAGACCATCTATATCATAGGGGACAGTTATGAGATGAGCGACTTTACGGCCCGCACATTTTTCAAGGTTTATGATCCCCAGCGCAAGGCGGAAGGCACCAAGGTGGTATTCGCCGGCAGCATCCGCGACTTTGGCTTGGTGACCGACAAGATGCTGGTGCTCAGGGAAGATCCGGAGAATAACGCGTTCCAGGATGTGACCGGTTTTGTGAAGGATCTAAAGCTTCACTCTGAATACGGATATTACAGCGACGGCTGGATGGACGAGCACGCCCGGGTGGGCGTTATGGCCGGTTCCACCGGAACGATCCAGCTGGAGATCATGTATCCGGGCCTGATCGAGGGCGGGGAATCCATCACCATCACCACAGACGGCAGGAATCCCCAGGTAATCCCAGTGCGTTCCAGCGTGCTCCGCACCGTGATCTCAGCGGAGCCGGGGCAGACCGTATATCTGGAGTTTGACTACAACTTCTACATGCAGAATGCCCAGGAACAGCGGGGGACGGACCGCCTGGCTGCCATTGTGAACATCACGGCGGATTAGATGGAGGACATATGAAACAACGAGGAAGAACCCTTTTCTGGCTGCTGCCGCTGTTGGGCACAGCCTTTGCCCTTTGGTATGTGAAGAATGCTACCTGCGACGTGGTGTACTCCGACTATATCCGCCTGGTGAACAGCTACCTGCCGGATGTGTGGAACCCGGAGAAATTCTTCGTGCCCGACGTGCTGACCAGGATTCCCATCAACTATCTGGCCAGGATCATCAACGTGGAGCTGTTTGGTTTCTCCGTCACCTTTGAGCGGGTGCTGGGGGTGCTGAGCTTAGGGCTGGCCGGCGGCGTGTTCGCGCTGTACTGCCGGCGGGTGAAGATTGGGGTCCTGTATTTCGCCCTGCTGACAGCAGTGATGTTCAGCCTCAATAAATGGGAAATGCTGACCAACGGCAGCGGCTGGTCCCATTTCTTCGCATTTGCCTGCTTTTACTATCATGAGCTGGTGCTGGACCGGGTGTGGGCCGGGCAGGAGAAGCGGTGGGACCGCCTCCGCCTCTGTGTGCTTCCCTGGCTGATTATCCTGGGCACCGCCGGGCCGTACTGCGCCATCTATGCGGTGACCCTGCTGATATCCTATGCATTCTGCATGGTCAGAGCCTATTACCGGGAAGGCAGAGCACGATGGGATCTGCGCTGGGCCGTATACGGGGCCTGCACCCTGATCCCCCTGCTGCTGTACATGGTCAGCAATTCCTTCGCAGTGGAGGAGCACGCCGGGTCCACCGGCCGCTCCCTGATGACCGTGCTGGCCGACAAGCCGGACTTCCCGGTGCGTTTCCTGTTAAAATCCTTTGCAGGCATCGCGGTGGGCGGGGAGGAGCTGTCCGGCTGGCTGGATCGCGGACTGATTACCAACAAGGCCTGTTACCTGCTGGGCCTGTTTGTGATTCTGGGATATCTGGGGGCCCTGTGGCTGAATGTGAAGCACAGGCTGTATGAGAGGACCATCATGCCCCTTATGCTGCTGGCGGGCGGCGGGATGAACCACCTGCTGATCTTTGTTTCCCGCTACATTTTCGAGCAGGAAAATTATGCCATGAGCTCCAGGTACGCCCTGCAGTTCCAGGTGGGTATCCTGGGCATCCTCATAACCTTTGCCCTGGCCTGGCACAGGGACGGACGGTTCAAGGCGGCCAGGCAGGCGCTGACGGCCCTGTTCTGCCTTGCAATCCTGGCGGGAAATGGTTATACTACTTATCGTGAGATTCAGAAGGCTCCCTACAGGGAGGACAGCTTTGAAGAAATGGTGCGCCAGGTCCCCAATATCCATGAGTTAAGCGACCAGGAGCTGCAGCGCATCTATGAATATAAAAAAGGCAGAGATAAAATAGAGCAGGCATTCCAAATATTGGAAGACAACCACCTGAATGTATTTTATGGCAGGTGAAGTTATCAACAGAAGCCATCAATACCTGCGGGCTGCCGCGAGAATAACGGAGGATAATCTATGAAGGTTGTAATATTAGCCGGAGGGCTGGGAACCAGAATCAGTGAGGAGAGCCATTTAAAGCCAAAGCCAATGATCGAGATCGGCGGAAAACCAATCCTGTGGCATATTATGAAGCATTATTCCCAGTATGGTTTTCATGAGTTCATCATCTGCCTGGGTTACAAGCAGTATGTGGTGAAGGAGTTCTTCGCAGACTATTTCCTCCACACGTCCGACGTGACCTTTGACCTGGCAAACAACAAGATGGAGGTCCACAACAACTACTCGGAGCCGTGGAAAGTGACCCTGGTGGACACCGGGCTCAACACCATGACCGGAGGCCGGGTAAAGCGGATTCAGCAGTTTGTGGGCAATGAACCGTTTATGCTGACCTACGGCGATGCCGTATGCGACGAGGACTTAAATAAGCTGGTGGCATACCATCAGTCCCACGGCAGAACCGCCACCATCACCACTGTGGATCTGGGACAGATGAAGGGCGTGCTGGATATCAGTGAGGACAACACCATCACCTCTTTCCGGGAGAAGGAGGACAATGACGGCGCGCTGATCAACGGCGGCTACATGGTGCTGAACCCTCAGATCTTCGGTTACCTGAAGGACGATACCACAGTGTTTGAGAAGGACCCCATGCAGAGGCTGGCCGCGGAGGGAGAGCTGAAATCCTTCTATCACAGCGGTTTCTGGCAGTGTATGGACACTCAGAGGGAGATGCAGAAATTAGAGGATCTGTGGCAGTCCGGCAAGGCGCCATGGAAGATCTGGAAGGATTGATTGTATGAAGTTGAGCGAATTGGAAAAATTCTATAGTGGGAAGCGTGTGCTGGTAACAGGCCACACCGGCTTTAAAGGTTCCTGGCTCACCAGGATGCTGACTCTGGCCGGGGCTGAGGTCACAGGTTATTCCCTGACTCCACCCACAGATCCCAGCCTGTTTGAGATTGCAGGCCTGGAAGAGACATGCCACAGCGTGATTGGGGATGTGCGGGATTTAAAGCACATGCAGGAGACCTTCCGGCGGGTGCAGCCCCAGGTGGTGTTCCATCTGGCGGCCCAGCCCATTGTGCGGGATTCTTACAAGGACCCGGTTTATACCTATGAGACCAACGTGATGGGCACGGTCAATGTGCTGGAGTGCGTGCGCCTGACGATGAGCGTCCGCTCCTTCTTAAATGTGACCACGGACAAGGTCTATGAGAACCGGGAGTGGGAGTACGGCTACAGGGAGTGCGATCCCCTGGACGGCTATGATCCCTACTCCAACTCCAAATCCTGTTCGGAGCTGGTGACCCACAGCTACCAGAAGTCCTTTTTCCAGGACGGCCGCTGCGCCGTCTCCACCTCCCGTGCGGGAAATGTAATCGGCGGCGGCGATTTTGCCAATGACCGCATCATCTGCGACTGCGTCCGGGCAGCTGCCAAAAAAGAACAGATAACCGTGAGAAATCCCCACTCCACCAGGCCCTACCAGCTGGTGCTGGAGCCACTGGCCGTGTACATGACCATTGCCATGAAGCAGTGGGAGGACCGGGCGTTCCAGGGCTACTACAATGTGGGACCCGATGACAGGGACTGCGTCACCACAGGAGTGCTGGTGGACATGTTCTGCACAGCCTGGGGCCCGGAGGCCTCCTGGGCGGACCAATATGACGGCGGTCCCCACGAGGCCAATTTCCTGAAGCTGGACTGTTCCAAAGTGAAGCGCGCCATGGGATGGCAGCCCCGCTACGGCGTGAAGGAAGCGGTGGAAAAGACCGTGGAGTGGACAAAGGCCTATCTGGACGGCCGGGACATGCTGGAAGTGATGGACCGGCAGATTGGGGAATTTTTCCAAATATAATAGTAAGGAGTATAACGCATGTTTGAGCATAAAACTGAAACTGAAGCAAGACAGCAGATTCTGGAGATGGTAGCGGAATACTGTGACGCCTTCCACAACAGGAAGGGCGGTTTTAAGGAGGGGGACAGGATTCCATACGCCTCACGTGTCTATGATCATGAGGAGATGGTGAACCTGGTGGACAGCTCCCTGGAGTTCTGGCTCACCTCAGGCCGTTACACCGACCAGTTTGAACAGAAGCTGGCAGAATATCTGGATGTGCGGTTCTGTTCCCTGGTGAATTCCGGTTCCTCCGCCAACCTGCTGGCATTTATGGCCCTCACCTCCCCCTTGCTGGGGGAGCGCCAGGTGAAACGGGGAGATGAGGTAATCACCGTGGCCTGCGGTTTCCCCACCACAGTGACTCCTGTGATCCAGTATGGGGCTGTGCCGGTGTTTGTGGATGTGACTATCCCCCAGTACAATATTGACGTGACACAGCTGGAGGCGGCCCGCTCAGATAAGACCAAGGCGGTGATGATAGCCCATACCCTGGGCAATCCCTTTGACCTGGGCGCTGTGAAGGCTTTCTGTATCAAATACAACCTGTGGCTGGTGGAGGACAACTGCGACGCCCTGGGCAGCCGCTACACCATAGAGAAGGACGGGGAGGAAGTGACCAGGCTGACCGGCACCATCGGCGACATCGGCACCTCCAGCTTCTACCCGCCCCATCACATGACCATGGGCGAGGGCGGGGCCGTGTACACGGATAATCCGCTGCTGAACAAGATCGTCCGCTCCTTCCGCGACTGGGGACGGGACTG
>URUZ01000120.1 GCA_900551225.1 uncultured Clostridium sp. | reverse complement strand
GAATTATTCCGGGGATATCATGAATTTCGGCCTCTCCCAGGATCTGGCCGAGATGGAGGACATCCAGGTGGACAGCGTGGTGGTGCGGGACGATGTGGCGGTTCCAGACAGCACCTACTCCACGGGCCGCAGAGGCATAGCCGGCACTGTGTTTGTCCACAAGATCGCAGGGGCCAAGGCGGAGACAGGGGCCTCCTTAGAGGAAGTCAAGGCAGCGGCCCAGAAGGCTATCCAGAACATCCGCAGCATGGGCATGGCCATGTCGCCCTGCACGCTTCCCGCCGTTGGAAAGCCGGGCTTTACCCTGGCCGAGGATGAGGTGGAGGTGGGTATGGGAATCCACGGGGAGCCCGGTGTGGAGCGCCGGAGAACCATGACGGCCCGGGAGACCGCAAAGACTCTTCTGGACAAAATCCTGGAGGACTATGACTACAGCGGCAGCGAGGTGGCCCTGCTGGTCAACGGGCTGGGCGGCACACCCCTTATGGAGCTTTATATTTTGAATAAAGAAGTACATGAACTGCTGGCGGAGAAGGGAATCCGCGTATACCGGACCATGGTGGGCAACTACATGACGGCCCTGGATATGACCGGCTGCTCCCTGACCCTGATGAAGCTGGACCAGGAGCTGAAGGAACTCTTAGATGCGCCCTGCTGTACGCCGGCGCTGAAGGTCTGAAGGAGGCATAGGACATGGGATTTCAACTGACGTCAAAGGATTATGTGGATTACATAAAAAAAGCATACGAACTGATCCATTCCAAAGGGGATTACATCACTGAACTGGACAGCGCCACTGGGGATGGGGACCACTGGACCAACATCAACATGGGGTTTGAGAAGCTGGTGGAGGAGGCGGACCGCCTGGAAATGATGGCGGTTCCGGAGCTGTTTAAGGAGATCGGAAAGATCATGATGTCCGTGATCGGCGGCTCCTCGGGCGTGCTCTATGGCAGCGCCTACATAGGGGCGGCCAAGGCCTTAAAGGGCAGGGACACCATCGGAAATGAGGATATGTACCAGGCGTTAAACGCCATGCTGGAGGCAATCATGTCCCGGGGAAATGCCCAGAGGGGGTGGAAGACCATGATTGACTGCCTGGCCCCGGCGGTGGACTGCTACCGGGAATGCATTGAAGCAGGGACAGACGAACGGACCACGGCCCAGCGGGTGAAGGAGGCGGCTGTAAACGGCGCCCGGTCCACCATGGACATGGAGGCGGTGAGAGGCAGGGCCACCTACCAGGCCAACAAGGGAAAGGGCCATCTGGACCCGGGAGCGGTAACAATGTCCTATCAGATTACTACGCTGATGGATTGTATCATCAATCAAATAGAAAGATAAATGGAGGAAATAAGACATGATTACAAACAACCCAAGTGACAGAGGAGAACACATTGACGACCTGAGAGCAGCATTTGAGCACAGGGCCACCTGGTTCTATTACCTGATAGAGGAGGCCGTAAAACGCGGGCTGGATTACGATTTCGCCAGGGACGCCATCAAGGCCTGCGGCTGTTTCCACGGGGACAATAAGTATACCAAGACCAGTGACTTAAAGGAATTCGCCCCGGAGTTTGTCAATGACAATGTGCGCAATATCTTTGAGATGGACACCGATGTGACGGATGAGGAGATGAAGATCGAATTCCACTACTGCCCGCTGGTTGCCGCATGGAAAAAGCTGACGGACGATGAGGAGAAGATCGCATGTCTCTGTGACATCGCCATGGACGGCGACCGGGGAATTGCCAGCACCTTCCCGGATTTTGAATTTGAACTGGGCAAGACGATTGCCAAGGGAGATCCCATCTGCGAGGTATTCTTCAGAAAAAAACTAAATCAGTAGGATAATCTTAAAAAAGGGAGGAATTTTCCTCCCTTTTGCGGTATAATTTTATCTATAAAATTTGGAAGGGCAACCTTCAGGAACTGGGGGAGTTAGGCCTTGGAGACCAGACTTGGAAGTATCAAGGAATTTGTTCAGCGGTTTGCGGATATTATATCAAACACAGTGGACGCGGATGTTATCATTGTGGATAACAGCCTTACAATTATCGGAAATGCGTTCCGGTATTTCAGCCTGTACAACAAGATAGAGGATGGGTCGATTCTTCCCGAGGTGATCAACCGGCGGGAGAAGATCATCGTGGAGGACAAGCGCAAGCTGGCCAACTGCCGCGCCTGCAAGCAGTTTGAGGAGTGTAAGATGGTGGGACTGGTGGGCGTGCCCATATTTTATGACAACTACGTGATCGGGGCCATCGCCCTGACCCTGCCCCGGCACCGGGTGAAATCGCTGTTCCAGAATCTGGACACCTCCGTGGAATTCCTGGAGAATATGGCGGAGCTGCTGGCCGGCAAAGTGCGCAATGACAGCGAAAATGAGGCGCTGGCCAAGGCAGTGGCGGAGCGGGAGATCCTGATGGATCTGCTGAGCGAATGTGTGGTCTACACAGACCCCTCCGGCAATGTGCTGCACATGAACAGGGCCTTTAAGAAGCATTTTAAGATCAGGGGCAGCGGTGCGGGGAGAAAACTTCAGGAACTGATACCCCACAAGATCATTGAAGAGTATTTCCGGGAAGGGATGGAGCTTCAGGGCGAGCGGTTCTACTTTGAATCCCAGGACGTTTCCTTCTATGGCCTGGTGTCCAGCAAACGGGTGAGCCTCAACGGGATGAACTATGGGGTGATGTTCTGCCTGCGGACAGTGGGTGATATTGTGAAGGATGTAAATTCCTCCCAGATGGGCTCCATGGTCACCTTTAAATGGGCGTCCTGGGCGCTGCCGGGCGGGCTGGCGGAGAGAGGGAAGGCGCTGGCCGTTTCACCTTATAACGTTTTGCTGGAGGGGAAGAGCAGCAGTTTAAATGAGATTGTGGCCAAGGGGATTGTGAACCATTCGGAACGGCGCCTGGGCGGGCTTAAGAAGATCCACTGTGACAACATGTACCGGGATCTGCTGGAGACCTTCCTGTTTGATGAATTCGGGGAGCTGAAGATGTCCCACGGCGGGACGGTCCTGATCCATGATATTGAAAATCTGCCCCAGTATCTCCAGGAGCGGCTGCTGGTCTTTTTAAAGACCGGGAAGCTCCCGGTGAACCGTTACAGGAACACGGAATCAGATGTGCGGTTTATCTTCTCCACCACCAGGGATTTGAAAAATATGGTGGAGAAGGGGTACTTTATGGAGGAGCTGTATCTGAATATTATGGAACACCGGCTTGAGGTTCCGGGCATACAGGAGGACAGGGCAGTGTTCCAGAGTATGCTGGACTCCGGAATGGCATTCTACAAGGAGAAATACCACAAGAGAAATGTGAGCCTGAGTCCCGATGCAGCGGATTTCCTGTGGAAATACAAGTGGAATGAGAACCTGAACCTGCTGGAGGCAAAGCTGGAGACCATTGTCCGCAGGAACACCGGCCTGGTCACCGCCGGGGAGCTGCGGGATATGGGAACATTTCACAGGGCGGACCTGGAGGACATGTCCTTAAGCAGCCTGGAAAAGAAAAAGATCGGGGAGCTTTTGGAGACCGGCTGCAGCAAGACGGAGATTGCCAGGCTGCTGGGGATCGGAAGGGCCACGCTGTACCGGAAGATGGAGGAGTATAAGCTGGGATAAATGGAAGCCTGTGGGGACGGCGGAGACGCTGTCCCAGGTCACACCCAGTCACACCCAGTCAATTTTCGCTAGTCAATTTTTGCCTCCGCCCGCCTTGCATTTTCCGGCTGTATCTGATATACTTTATTTCCAGTATGATAAATTCTAACCGCCTTTCAGGCGGTATGTACCGGTCTGTTTTCAGAGAATCTTATTTGATCCCACCGAGTTTAAAATTGATGTTAACACTGTTTTTGCTATAAGGGATGAAGGCCGGGGAGGAAAGGCAGGTTAAGATGGAAAAATTGATGGATAAATGCAGGATGCTGAAGCAGTATTTTGGATATGATGCGTTCCGCAGCGGCCAGGAGGTGCTGATTGACAGCATCCTGGAGGGGAAGGATACCCTGGGGATCATGCCCACGGGCGCTGGGAAAAGTATCTGTTTCCAGCTCCCGGCCCTGATGATGGATGGGATCACCCTGGTGATCTCCCCGCTGATCTCTCTGATGAAGGATCAGGTGGGGGCTTTGAACCAGGTGGGGGTCCATGCGGCATATTTGAACAGCTCCCTGACCGCGGCCCAGTATTACAAGGCTCTTGACTATGCCAGAGCCGGGCGTTATCCCATTATCTATGTGGCCCCGGAGCGGCTGGCCACTGAGGAATTCCTGAACTTCGCCATGGACCGGAATGTGAAGATCTCTATGGTTGCAGTGGATGAGGCCCACTGTGTGTCCCAGTGGGGGCAGGATTTCCGGCCCAGCTATTTAAAGATTGTGGAGTTCATCAACAGGCTGCCCAGACGGCCTGTGGTCAGCGCATTTACAGCCACGGCTACCATGGAGGTGCGGGATGATATCATCGATATGCTGCAGCTGCGGGACCCTACGGTGACCACCACCGGATTTGACCGGCCCAACCTGTATTTCGGAGTGCAGTCCCCTAAGGATAAATTCGCCTGCATGAAGAACTACATTGATCTGCACCCGGGGGAGAGCGGCATCATCTACTGCCTGACCAGGAAAAACGTGGAGGACGTCTGCCAGCGCCTTCAGGAGAGCGGTCTGCCCGTGACCCGCTACCATGCAGGCCTCAGCGACAATGAGCGCAAGAAGAACCAGGATGACTTCATATTCGACCGGGTGGGCATCATCGTGGCCACCAACGCCTTTGGAATGGGAATCGACAAGTCCAATGTGCGCTATGTAATCCACTACAATATGCCCAAGAATATGGAGAGCTACTATCAGGAGGCAGGCCGCGCGGGCCGTGACGGGGAGCCGTCGGAGTGTATCCTGCTGTACAGCGGCCAGGATGTGGTGACCAACCAGTTTTTCATTGACAACAACCAGGACAACCAGGATCTGGACCCGGTGACCAGGGATCTTGTGATGGAGCGCGACAGGGAACGGCTTAAGAAGATGACATTTTACTGCTTTACTAACGAGTGCCTGCGGGACTACATACTGCGGTATTTTGGGGAATACGGCGGGAATTACTGCGGCAACTGTTCCAACTGTTTAAGCCAGTTTGAGGCAGTGGATGTGACGGATATCGCAAAAGCGCTGATTGGCTGTGTGGAAAACTGCAGGCAGAGGTACGGGATCAATGTGATCGTCGATACGGTCCACGGGGCTAATACGGCTAAGATCAGGAATTACCGGATGGATGAAAATCCCTTCTATGGAGAACTGGCAAAGGTGCCCGTGTATAAGTTGCGGCAGGTGGTGAACTACCTGATGTTAAATGACTATCTGTCGGCCACCAATGACGAATATTCGATTGTTAAGCTGACGGAGAAATCAGGTTTGGTACTGCGCGGGGAAGAAGCTGTCTCCATGAAGATGGCCAAGGAGCAGGATCACCCGGCAAAGGTGAAGAAGGAGAAAAAGGGACGGAAAGGGACGGCCGCAGGGATGGCCGGTTCAGAGTTCACCCAGGCTGAGGAGACGCTGTTTGAGAAGCTGCGCGCCCTGCGGTCTGAGATTGCCAGAGAAGAAAAGGTGCCGCCGTATATTGTGTTCTCCGATAAGACGCTGACCCACATGTGCGTTGTAAAGCCCGGGTCCAAGGCGGAGATGCTGAGCGTATCCGGTGTGGGAGAATATAAATACGAGAAGTACGGAGAGCGTTTCCTGACATGTGTGATGGAAAATGTGGGGGCAGCCGGGCAGATGGTCAGAGTGCCGTCAGCTGCAGCGGAGCAGGCGGACAGCAAGGGGAATGCTATGTTTGACGATGGGATGTATATGGAGGACGACCTTTATTTTTCCAGCGATGATGAGGAGATGGCGGACTGGTCCCTGGAAGCGGCACTGACCGCCTGGGAGAGCGCAGGCCCGGAGCCGGTGAAACAGGCGGCAGCGCCTGTTGAGATTGCCACAGTTAAAAAGAAAAAGAGCAAGGGGAATAAGACGGATTTTGCCATGACCCAGGAGCTGGCAGAACAGCTTCATTATTCGGAACGTGTGACGCTCAGCGATTTTATAGGACAGATCAATGATCTGCGGGACGAGGATTCCATGAAACGCCTGACCATTAAATCAGTGGAACAGAAGCTGACAGATGACGGCTGTTTTGAGGAACAGTTCTTCAATGGAATGAAGCGGAAGAAACTGGCTGAGGCCGGAGAAGCCTTTGGGATTATGACAGAGAAGCGGCTGAGCGACAATGGAAACGAGTACGATGTGTTTTATTATAATGAGAAGGCCCAGAGAGGGATCGTGGAGTGGCTGTTGGAGTCCACTGTATCATGATTAGTAAAAAGGGAAAAAGGAAGATTATCTTCAGAGGGCAGACATTTTATTGGTACATTAAAAAAGATGAGGTGGGTTATCCATGTGTGTTCGTGTTCTCAGAAGATAAAAGGCTGCGCTTAAAGGCCCCCTTGATTGACAGTGAGGCCATAGGGGGTCCGGTGGATGCGGCGGACCTGCTGAAAGTCCATTTTGGCGCACGCGGGTAGAGCTATTTATGAAAATCAATGGAGCGGTTATTGAGGAGGAGTAATGCCAATTAAAACAGTTTTGATCAGAGGGCTGTCTGTATTATTAATGATTGGATCGGTATTATTTGGAATGACCTGGAAGAAAAGCGGATATTGCATAGGGGATGAGTTTTTAACAGGTCTGGGATTAAAAGCGTGGTCAAACGGAACCCAGGGGACCCACTATACGGCGCTGTGTGCCCTGGCTATGCTGTTGATTGCTTTTATAATGTATGCTTTGACGACGCAGCGGAAATTAACTACTTTCAGGTATTTCCTGATTGGAGTAGCGGTACTCATTGTTCTATCCGGCATGGTACGGTGAATGACATGTCAATAACAGAAATTTATCGATCATATGAAATGTATGGACGTATCCGTTATTTCCTGTGTGACCGCTGTTGGAACAGCGAAGGTCTAAGGGGATTTAATAAAAATAAAATATCAGCCCCTGAACTGGTGACCTTTGATTGTGGGCTTATGGAGATGTACGAAATCGAAAATGAACAGGTAAGTGCAAAAAGGACGGACAGCCGGCAAGTGTTAGCGGTTATTATCCGTCCTGGCATCGAACCCAATAACCGGTTATCCGGCGGCCCGTTTGTATTCTGCGGATATGATCTTATAGAAGAGACAACAACAATCAGTGCAATAACCAATTGCGGGGCAGGATTTGAGGAAGCCATTTGTTATGAAACGTTAAATGGATATGGTTTAATTTCCACATATCGGGAAGCCGTTAATACCCAGTTATCCTTATATGAAAAATATCCAGATGAAAATCACGCATGTTGTGAGATCGTTGAGATTTGGAGATTGTAAGCAAAATTGGGAGGACAGTTATGCCGGCATACTTTAACATGTCATTGCAATTTTTGAGAGACGATATTTATGGAATGTTTGTAAGCGATTTTTATTCAGTGCTGGATCATGCCGGGCTAAAATTTAAGTCCGGCTATTGGGGATTTGAGGAAGAGTGCTATGCTGATATTATAGAATGGAATCAAAAAAAATTAGAGCAGAATTTTCACCTGGGTTACACACAGCATTACAAACATGATTATAAGCAGGTATTATATGATTTTGATGGTTTTTTGTCAGTAAGGGGATTTTGGATGAACAATTACCCGGAAGATAACACGTTCAGCTATGAAATCATCATTCCTGAGGACGAGGTTTTGTGCAGTGAGTATCCCGCCAGATTCAAAAAAGAAAAGATGATCCATTTGCTGGAGGCCGCCCGGAAGATATGGCAGTTTCCCCTGGTCAGGACGATTCAGACGGGTCTTGAAGGGAATGACGCGTCTATCGGCCTGACAAAACTGGCGTCAGGATACAGTCCTAATGTACAGCCGTTTGCTATTATAGAGGGACGGGGGAATTGCCCTGAGAATTTGGATTTTAGGCTTGAAAAAGTACCGGGGAGAGAGGGTATTTGTTATTTTCTGAGAGAAGGGGAGGGAGGAATCCAATGAATGATTGTTTGGTGTGTGAAAGAATTAGTTGGATAAAGAAGGAGCAAAATCCATATTTTGTCAGGGAGCTAAATACCGGATATGTGGTGTTGGGAGATTATCAGCGGATTAAGGGGTATACGCTTTTTCTTTGTAAAGAACACGCAACAGAACTGCATTTTTTAAATTCTCAGTTCAGAGATGCGTTTTTACATGAAATGTCCATTGTGGCTGAAGCGGTATATAATGCATTTAAGCCAGAAAAACTTAATTATGAGCTTCTTGGGGCGGGCAGAGGTGTTCACATGCATTGGCATATATTTCCCAGAAGAAGCGGCGATACGCCTGCCTGCGGACCAGTTTGGCAGTTGGGTAATGAATTAACTGCAGAAGAGTATCGTCCTGGGGCAGAGGAGCTGAAGGATTTAAGAATACGTTTGAATGATGAACTTGATAGACTTTTCGTATATTTATAATTTATTTTTTATACTTAGCTTATGAAAATCACGGATGATCCGGAAAAGGACCATCCGTGATTGAGAAATGAACGGCTATACAGTTGCCGACTGGAGCCAGTAATTGGGCCCAAAACCGGTCACCATAACCGTGTAAGAGGTATTGGGGTTAAATGACATCCATGTATCTATCAGCGGAGAATTCAGATTTGCTCCCCTGTACACTGTGATCCGGTAGCGTCCCGGCGCTACGTTATAGAAATGCGTGTATTCCGAATAATTCAGGTTTGAGGCAACCAGATGATTGTTTACATAAATCTGTATAGGCTCCTGAACTGCTCCATTATAGAACCTGACCTGTGACATGGAGATGAATCCGATTGGACGGTATATACCCCAGTTCCATGACCAGTCGGTGGTGTTGGTGGCAGGAATAGTTGGCAGCGAGGGAATCACAGGCATAGCGGGAATTGTGGGCATAGATGGAACCATCGGCTCAGCAGGAATTGTGGGCATAGATGGAACCATCGGTTCAGCAGGAGTTGTGGGAGTAGATGGGACCATCGGCTCAGCAGGAGTTGTGGGAGTAGACGGAACCATCGGTTCAGCAGGAGTTGTGGGAGTAGATGGAACCATCGGCTCAGCGGGAGTTGTGGGAGTAGACGGAACCATCGGCTCGGCGGGAGTTGTGGGAGTAGATGGAACCATCGGCTCAGCGGGTGTTGTAGGAACTGAGGGGGTTACCGACCTGGCAGGCATTGTGGGCATAGCCGGGACGACAGGATTGGCAGGTGCTGTGGGCATCGATGGGATAATCCATGTGGGGGGATTGTACGATGTATCCATAGTAGCAGAGTAACTGCCGGCAGCTCCTTCCTGATATGGAACAATCGGATTGTATTCCTGGGAATACAGCCATGGATCATAGTTGTCAGGCAATGGATCAAACTCTGAGTAGGCGGGGGGATAGGGGTAAAAATCCCCGTTCATTGATTTGATGTAATTGTCGTTGGTCATAAATACCCCTTTCATTTGATATTCTTTTACCACATTTTATGCGTAACGAAAAGGTGGTGTGCAGATCGTTTAACAACTGATATTGTTTTATGGAGGAACCACCAATGAAAGAACATTTAAAAGCAGTTGCTGAGTCCTATGACAGAGCCATTGATTTAGGGAGAAAAGGGATTGATCTTTATAAAAATCTGCCACCTGAGATTACAAATATTCCCAATTACCCGCTGTATGTAAAAATGCAGTCAGATGATGATCTTTCGGACAGCGGCCGCCGGGAAATATTTGATTATTTGTCCCCCGGAACAGGTATGAAGTTCATTGACTTTGGCTGCTGTTTAAATCTAATGTTCCGGGGATACCGGCAATGGCAGTCTGTCTATTATGGGGTGGATATCAGCTGTAAAACAATAGAACTGCTGCTTGAATATACAGCGCGCAACCGCATTCCAGTGGGTGGCCTGTACTGCGGGAGTATGCATGAAACACCATTTGATTCGGACTTTTTTGATATTGGCGCATGTATTGGTTCCCTGGAATATTTTGAATCGGGATTTGTGGAGCAGGTGATCCGTGAGCTGCACAGAATATTGAAGCCCAAGGCCAGGGCGGTCATCGACATACCGGATGTGGGAAGCCCTGAATTCGAGATTACCGGGCGGATTGAAGCGTATCTGGGCAGAGCAGACCGGTTCGATCTGTCGGTTGAAGGCTTTGAGGCATTGCTGGAGCCCTGCTTTGAGGTGGCGGCCAAGGAGAAGGTTGGGCCGATGATCCAGTATTTCATCAGCCCAAGACCTGCAGCCGTTTGAAAATTAAATATCCATTTCTGCGGAGAAATCAAGGAGGATCTGTGATATTGTTATTCCGGAGGTGGAAAGAATGTTATATTTTAACCCTGGATGTGCTCTAAACATTTATAAACCGGAGAAAGCGCAGCAGATCATACAGTATTTGAACGAAAACTTCCCTGATGTTAAACTGCACGAAACCTGCTGCCGCCATGATCCAAACCTGCCGTATGGCTCCACGATCATCAACGTTTGCGCCGGGTGCGACAGAAGATTCGGTACCCTTTATGAGGGCATCCAAACAGTCTCACTGTGGGAAGTTCTTGACGGATTGGACAGCTTCCATTTTCCTGATTATAATGGCATAGAAATGAGTGTTCACGATGCCTGCCCGGTCCGGAATAAGCCGGCCGTACATAAAGCGGTGCGCAGTCTCCTTAAAAAAATGAACATTAAAGTTCTGGAGGCGGCAGCCTTTGGCACAAATTCCGTCTGCTGCGGGGACAGCTTGTACCCTGCCTGGGATTTAGAAAAAGTCCGGGCAGCTATGAAAAGGCGGGCGGACGCTATGCCCTGCGAACATGTGGTGGTTTACTGCGTATCATGCATAAAAGCCATGCATATTGGGAAAAAGAAGCCGCGCCACCTTGTGGATCTGTTATTTGATGAATGGACTGAGCCCCAGGAATATGATATCCCAAAATGGCATGATGAGCTGGATGCATATATTGTAAATCACTGATACCCAATATAGGAACGAATATGACAGAAGATGAAATGTATGAGGCGGTAAAACAGAATGACACAAATTATGATGGCATATTCTTTTACGGTGTCAAAACCACGGGGATATTCTGCCGTCCCTCCTGCCGGTCAAAACTGCCGCTGAAAGAGAATGTCCGGTTCTTCGATAATGCCGGGGAAGCCATACAAGCTGGTTTTCGGCCATGTAAACGCTGCCGCAGCGACCTTCTGTCCTATCAGCCCATGGAGGACATCGCCGGTATGGTAAAGAAACAGCTGGAAGAACTGTATGTCCGGAATACTTCGTGGAATGAAGATATGAACCAGGTGGGGCTGTCACAGCGCCGCATTGTGGAAATATTCAAGGGCGCATATGGAATGACGCCCAAGGCATATATGGATATGCTCAGATTGAAGGAAACAAAGCGGCTGCTGCTGGAGACAGATGAAAAAATCATTGATATCGCGGCTTTGGCAGGTTTCGGCAGTTTATCTGCATTCAACCGTTTTTTCAAAGATCAAATGGGAGATAGCCCCGCCAAATACCGGAAGGAACAGAGCGTACGCTAAATCCGGTCCGCCGTACTCCTGTCAGCAGCCAGCCGCCGCATGGACAGTTCCGATTCTTACTATGATAGATGCATTTGCCGGGAACATCATCAGAGTGCCATCGTATAGTACCGCTGTACAAACTTCAGAAACTGCCGGACATAGGGCTTGAGAATTCTGTGCCTGCTGTAAACAATATAAAATGTACGCCTGTGAGCAGATTCTTCCAACGGAAACAGAAGGATCTGCTTTGTTTTCTCCAGATCTCTGACAGAGTAAGAGGAGACAATGGAGATTCCCAGCCCGGAGACAATGGACTTTTTGATGGACTCCAGGTCGTTCATGCAGGCGATTACATTCAGGGTGGAGGAATTCAGCTGCTGCGATTCCAGAAACACATCCATCTCCTTCTTTGTGCCCGAGCCGCTTTCGCGCATGATAAAAGGCTCTTCCCGGAAGTCTGAAAAGTCCGTATGCCGCTCTTTAAGGCTGAGATAATGTTCATTGACCGGCGTGGCGATAACCAGGCAGTCCTGGCAGAAAGGGAGAAACTCACAGGAGTCGTCGGCTGTTTTGGTGCCCACCAGGCCGAAGTCCACAACTCCCTGGACCACCTTCTGGATCGCCTCCCCGCTGTCCGACTGCCAGATATGGAAATGGACGTCCGGTTCCGTTTTGGAGAATTGGCTGAGCAGCTCCGGCAGAAGATAGGAGGAGGGGATGGTGGAAGCGCTTAAATCAATGACCCTGCGCTGGGTTCCGGTGAACTCTTCTATGAGATTGCTGCGCATCTTCAGCATGTGGACAGCGCAGTCATAGAGCTGCTGCCCCCGCCGTGTCACTGTGATGTGTTTGGTGGTGCGGATGATCAGCCGGGAATTCAACTCCTTTTCCAGGGAAAGGATGTGGGCGCTGATGGTGGGCTGGGTCAGGTAGAGACGGCGGGCCGCCTCCGTAAAACTGTTGTAATCCACCACGGCCACAAAGGCTTCCAGCTGCTTAAACTCCATATCTTGTACCTCCCGGCAATTTATCTTACAGGCAGTATAACATGACTTATAGATTTTATCTATAAATGAACAACAAAATCATTAATAAATGATTGGTAAGGATTCTCATTAAATGGTACAATTTTAAGTAAAACAGGAGAAAGGGAGACAAAGATGTATCAGGTTGGGATAGACATCGGTTCCAGTGCGGCCAAGGCAGCGGTGATGAAGGACGGAGCCATCCTTCGGACCATTCTACTGAGCACGGGATTTTCCAGCAGGGAGACAGCTGACCAGATCTACCAGATGCTGGCCTCAGACGGGATCACCCGGGAA
>URUZ01000119.1 GCA_900551225.1 uncultured Clostridium sp. | reverse complement strand
TAGTATACCAGTTAGAGTAAAAAAAATAATTTAATCATAAACGAGCATAGAAAATACCGGTGAAGGGCGTATACTAGAAAACGCTTCTTATGAATTCTAGTATACCAGTTCATGTGTTAATCTTACTACTTTTAGCTAAAATGTCAAGGGTTTTTCTAAATGTTTATAAAATATTGTGGATATTTTTCGGTAGCACGGACTCTGATCTCTGAAATCGTCTCCAGATGGACTGCGATTGCCTTCTGGACCCTGGCCAGGTTCCCGGTCTTCATCTCCTCCACAATGGTCCTGTGCTGGTCAATTAAGTTCGGCATTCTTTTATCAAAGGCCACGTCAAAATTGCGCCATCTGACGATATGCAGCATCAGATCTCCCAACATTTCCACCAGCCTGTACCGCCCAACGCTTGCGCAGATGAGTTTGTGAAATTCAGAATCCAGGGTCTGGAAATTCAGATCATAGATCTCTGCATTCCGGTATTCCTCCTGTTTTTCCAGATTGGCCTCCAGCTTCCCAATCAGATCCTGGCGCTTCTCCATGCTCAGCTCCTCGAACAGCTCGTACACGGCTTCCTTCTCCACCGCTGATCTAAGCACCAGAAGATCCTCAATAAATTTCAGGTCAATCTGTGTGACATAGGTCCCGCGCTGCGGATACACAGTCAGCAGTCCCTGCTGGTTCAGCCTGACAAAGGCGCTGTGTATGATGGAACGGGATACCCCGTACTCCTCCGCCATCTGGTTCTCACTGATCTTCTGCCCCGGCTCCAGCTCCAGCTTTAAGATCCGCTTGCGGATATTGGAATAAACATGCTCTGTGCTGGCCGGCTGTTTTATTTCATTCATTTTAGTCATTTATGCCTCCTAAATAGCCGGAAAGCTGCCCCACTCTCCCGGATATTTCAAACTTGGACCGCTATTCACGCGGCCCAAGTAGTATTGTATCATCGAAATGGGGGATTGTCTATTTTAACATGCTTTTCCCTGAGATGCTGTGCTGCAGCATAAACTGCTCCATCTCATCCCCCGGCAAAGGTCTTGCATAATAGAATCCCTGTATCTGGTCCACGCCAAAGTAATTCACCAGCGCCTTCTGCTCCTCGTTCTCAACGCCCTCTGCAACCACCTTCATCCCCAGCTGTTTAAAGGTATATGTCAGGTTCTTCACGGCAAGGGCTGAATTCTCATTATCTATAGATACCCAGACCAGGCTCTTATCCAGCTTCACCGTGCCGAAGGGAATCCTGATCACTGTGGAGATATTGGAATACCCGGTGCCAAAGTCATCCAGGCCCATCATGATGCCGTGGCGCTTCATCTCCATGGCAAAGTCTGTGACTACCTCAGTGCTCTCGGCCAGAGTGCTCTCCGTAAACTCGATTTTGATTGCAGACATGGGCGTATTGTTCCGCCGGATGATATCCAGCACCTTATCTTTCAGATCCCGCTGGGAAAACTGCACTGCTGAAAAATTCACATGGATTGAACGGATGTCAATTCCCTGGGCCAGCAGCCGGTTGATGTATCTGCACACCTTATCTAAAATGATGTAAGTGATGTCGATCAGCAGGCCGGTCTCCTCTGCAATGGGGATGAACTCAGAAGGGTAAATGGGTCCGATGGGGGAATCCGGTATTCTCATCAGGGACTCAGCGTCCCGGAAGCAGCCGCTTTCCACGGAATAGATGGGCTGATAATACATTTCGAAGCTCTCCCTGGCAATCTGGTCCTTCAGGATCTGTATTACCTGGCGTTTGCGCTCCAGTTTCCCCAGCATGGCCTCATCGCAGTAACAGACACTGCCGTTTCTGCCGGTTTTAGCCTGGGACACCGCATATTCGATGGCGCCCACGATCCGTTCCAGGGACTCCCCCGCTTCCGAGTGGTTGATGATTCCGACCACCACGTCCGCCATAATCCGGTAGTCCGCCACCTGCCATGGCTGCTTCATGCGGTCCTGTATGGTCTCTATACAGTGCCCCACCTGTTCTTTATCTGCGGGCGTAAACAATATGGCGAATTCATCCCCGCTGTACCGGTACACTGTCCCATGGGGCACAATCCCGCATAAAAACCTGCTGACCTCCCTTAAAAGGCCGTCCCCATTTTGCTGCCCACAGGCATTGTTAATCTGGCGGAAATCCCGGAGGGATACCACCATCAGTGCAAACTCTTTATCTGGGCTCTTCTTTAGCATATAGCCCAGCATATCAAGGAGTTCATGGCGGTTGGGCACATTGGTCAGATAATCAAGGGAAATCTGCCGGTTCTGCAGGTGAAGGTAAATGATCAGAAGGGCGCAGGTAGCCGCTGATCCCGACAGGATCACATTGGGGTAAAACTGCTGGAAGATGATCACCAGCACAGCTAATATGGGAAATGCCGCCAAAATCTTGTAGATTTCACGCTGCAACCGCTTATGGTTTATGACTGTCACCACAATGCAGGCCAGACAATAGGCATAGAATACAAGGTAGGTCAGGACAATCATATGGCCTCTGATATACCCCTCTTCCATATTCAGATCAAACAGCTGCTTGTTAATGGGATTCATCAGCACCATCACCAGATATGCGGCACCGGGGACCACGCCAACGGCAATGGCCCTCCTCAGCTGGCAGCTTTCCGTACACACCAGGGAGACTGTGTACAAATAATATGCCAATCCCATCAGAGGTGTCAAAATAAAATAGATGGTCGTCACCACCCATGTCATACTCAGTGGAATAGCCCTGAAATTATAAATCATAATGGTGGACAGAATGTTGGTCAGAATCGCGCTGAAGGTAATCAGCAAACACCCGTGAAATACTTTATTTTTTAATGAAGGAAGATTGCTCCCCCTTCTCGAATACACCATAATAATCCCCAGAATCACTAAAGACATCGACTCCGCCGCAATATTCCAGCTCATGTTCCGCCACCGCCAATCTTCCGGCAGAATTGTGTTGATCCGCCGCTTTATTCTATTAGTAACTCTAACATAGACTGGGTATATTCGCAAGTTTCATTATGTTAAAAATTGCCGCATGGACATCTGGCACTGTAACCGCTATGAAAGCCCTCTCCGACCTCATGGCTGCGGACTGGCGGAAGCCCAAATATATGTTTAAAATTTACAAAGTATTACAAAATTCATGTCACTAATTTTGTTTTTGTGGTATTATTAAAATAAGCGTAAAATGTTTGGTCTTCTGAGAGTGCTTTACGAAGGGAGAAGAAAACATGTGTCTCAGCAATTATAAAATTGTGATTGTAAGCCGGGATTCAAATTTAGAGGAACTGGTCAGGGGAATCAGCTCCACTGAGCATGCAAATCAAACAATCAGCACCTGCCTGCCAGATACGCAGGAGGATTTTTGCGATGCAGATATATTATTCCTTGAGCTGCCCTGGACGGACAGCCCTTCTGTTCTGCGCGGACGGCTTGCCCGCAGTGCAATGATTGTGGCCTGCGGCGATTCAGAGCAGATTGCGGCTGCGGCCGATGAGGATCTGGCGGCTGCCGACGAGATCTGGGGGAAACCGTACAACAGCAGGCTTGCCCGCATTCGCTTCCAGAAGCTGTTGGAACAGATGGAGGCGCAAAAGAACGCCAGAATCAATCAGATATTTTTCAACACTTTGATCGAATGTATGCCGGATATGGTGTGGTTCAAGGACGTGGAGGGAATCCACGTAAAGGTTAACAACGCGTTCTGCCAGACCGTAGGCAAGACCATGGAAGATGTTACCGGCAAGGATCACTGTTATATCTGGGACATTTCCGAGGAGGACTATAAGCAGGGGGAATTCGTCTGTAAAGAGACCGATGAATTTGTGATGCGCCACCGGGAGAAATGTTTCTCCACCGAGAAGGTGCGCAGCCAGCACGGCATGCGGCAGTTCAACACCTACAAGGCGCCTCTGCTGGACCAGGACGGCCGCCTGCTGGGAACCGTGGGCATTGGCCACGACATCACTGCCCTGGAGAATATGAGCGCGGAGCTGGAGCTGATTCTGCGCACTATGCCATTTGCCATCCTGGTCTGGAATGAGGACGGCACGATTATCAACACAAATGAGAAATTCGAAGAGTATTTCCACATTACCAGGGACGTTATCATTGGGCAGCATTTCCCCACGTGGAATAAACGGGTGCTGGGCGGCACCACTGAGATCAACCGGGACGGCAATGCGGAGGCCAGGATAGACTACGGCGGCCAGGACAACCGGGTGAGGATTCTGGAGATTTACGAACTGCCCATCCATGATGTTTTCCATAATGAAGCCGGGCGGCTGTGCATATACAGGGATATCACAAAAGAACGGGAGCTGGAAGAACAGATCATCAAGAGCTCCAACACCGATTTTCTGACGGACCTGGACAACAGGCGCAGCTTCTACCAGTATATCCGTGAAAACAGGGGTACCCGCCCGCTCTGCCTGCTCTATGCGGATCTGGACCAGTTTAAGAAGGTCAACGACACCTTTGGCCACAAGGCCGGGGATGCTGCGCTGATTGTCACAGCCCGCCTCCTTCAGGAATGTTTCCCCCATGACTTCATCGCTCGGATCGGAGGGGATGAATTCCTGGTGGCCAAGCTGGGAGGCTGCAGCAGAGAGCAGTTGGAGCACCAGGCCTCCCATCTTCTGGCGCGGATGCAGCAGACCTTCTCCGCCTCAGAGTATCTGACCTTCCTGTCGGCCAGCATCGGCATCGCCTGCACCGATGATCCTGCCATGGATATTGACGAACTCCTCCGCCAGAGCGACACCGCGCTGTATGACGCCAAGCTTCAGGGCCGGGCCAGGTACTGCTTCTACTCAGACGGCAATGCATAAACACAATTAACTTTAACCTCTGTTCCGACAGACAACACATTCTGTCGGAACAGGGGGTTTTTTTATTTTTCAAGGAAATGTGCCGAGCAGTAACCTTTTTCTGATTGCTTAATATATTGTAGTATACCAAGTCGGTATTTAAAATAAATTAAACCCAATCAAGTGGAGGTTCATCATGAGCGAAATGAATTGCAGTGATTATGATAGAGACAATGAGTGTGAGTGCAAGTGCTGCTGCGAATGCGAAAGACCCAAATATCTTGCACCCAACAGAACCCTGTTAAAATGCGGCTGTCCCGGCGCCGTTACCCTTCCCCTGGCTACTCTTGCAGGCACCAATTTTACTGTAGCTACCGTAAACGTAGATACCAAGGGTTTCCGCAAACCCTGTATCAAATTTGATTTTGCAAGTAACATCGTTACCACAGCAGCCGTTCTGACCCTGAATCTGCAGATCTTCAAGCAGTGCAAAGGCCAGCTGGTTCCGATCCCAGTAGGTCCGGTGTGGACTTTCTCCCGCCTGATCGCTGTTACGGAAAGTGATTCCTTCAACTTCTTCGTATGTGACTGCGATATCTGTGATGACGAATGCTGCACTTACAGCGTAGTTGCCACGGTTGCCGGTGTCGCCACTGTAGGCGTAACCGCCATCAACAACGCAACCCTTTCCGCAATTGTAGTAGACAACACCTGCAACGCTTAATAAATAACAACACAAGGAGCGAGTATGTATTACAGACCATTTGGACGCTTCAGCTATCCGCGTTACGGAAACTACAACCGAACGCCCCGGCCGCCTTCTCCCCAGGAGAAGCATGCCGAGCCGTGCGCTGCGCATGCGGAAAAAGATAGCATCCGCCCTGCCGGCCACCGGCAGAAAAGCGCCGATATTCTGTTAAAATGCTCTGCTTTCGGAGGACTCGTTTTGCCTGAGGGGACAGAAAAGGGGGCCACATATCATGTGGCCTCCCTGAACCTGAATACCTCAGGCTGTACAAATTTCATCGTACATTTAAACTTTTCCTGCAACATAATCCTGCGGCAGACCAGAGCGAACCTCAGGTTCCGGCTGTTAAAGCAGGATAGATGCCAGCACTGTTCAGTCCCTGTCAGTGCCGAGGGGCTGTATTCCCGCGAGATCCGCGATATGGAGGCCGATACATTTACATTGTCAGCCTGTGACTGTGATTCCCAGGAGAGCACATGCTGTACTTACAGCGTGTATGTGGAAATCACGGATTTTCAGGCCAGCGGTTCGGGGATGATTGCAAACCCGGTTATAATCGCAACAGTCATAGAAAAAAACTAAATCGTTTATGGAGGAGATTCTGATGTCAGCTCACAAGAAACATATATTCAAAATTTCTCATATGAAAATAGAAGGAAATGTACTCAGCTGGGATGACCATGCCCTGCGGATATCGGGAATCTCCTATATCTGGGCCGGTCCCCGGACAGAGCCTCCATTTCCCTATCAGTCTGCCCTGATCCTACTGTTTATTGCTCTGGCAAGCAGGCGGATTGTGGATACAGTGGTGATGCTGGTCATCCTGGCTTTCTACCTCGGCGCCTGGGCACTGTGCAGCCGGTCCGGCCGGAATACCAAGCTGGTAAATATTGGGTTTTCTACAGGGGCAGTATATTCCTTTGCACCCCCAAATGACAGCTTCGCACAACAGCTCTGTGGGACCTTAACAGAGCTGATGGAGGGAAGCAATACAGCTGATTATGAGATCAGCTTCCTGGGAGATGGCACAATCACTGCCCTGACGCCGCCTGAGCCGGCCCCCCAGCCAAAAGCTGCCACCGTTCTGGAAGCAAGCATGCCCGCCGGAAAAAACGGGCAGCTCATCAGCGAACTTCAACAGCTATATCAGTGCTATACCAAGAAAAATAATACAGGCAGTGAGATACTGGACCTGATCAATGACACCTCCCACCTGATTGAGATAAATGACGCGGCAGGGATCAAGGCCTCCTTTACAAAATTTGTTACCCTCGGCTTGATCAGCGACTGCAATGAGCTGGGCCTGAATTCATTGATTAAGGAGATTAAGGCTATTCTTTACTAGGTGAAGTGTACGCTTCATCCCAGTAAAAATATTGATTTAGTCAGCAGGAAGGGGGCGGATGCCCCCTCCAATCAGCGATGAAGGATGGTTATTCACTGCTATTCCACATACCCCGGCAGGCGGCAGCCCTCCTCGCAAAGGATATTGTACAGTTCCCTGGAGGGCCTGGTCAGGTTGTCCACACTTTCGTTGTAGATCACAGCCCACTGCCAGTTTGGTACATACTGCTCTTCCAGCCGGTAATAGTTGATCTTATCCCCCGTCCGGTAAACCTTTGAGTAGATATTGGGAATGAGGGAGATGCCCAGGCCATTGGCCACGAGACGTATCACAGTTTCAATGTTCTGTGACTCCAGCGGCACGGTATAATCCTCTTCCAGGTACTCCAGAATCCGGTCGGCCGCCATCCGGGTCTTTTTAAATGCCTTAGTCAGAATGAACTCCGCTCCCTTCAGACTCTCCAGCGGCAAATAGGACATCTCTTCCCCCTCTCTGGAATAAGCGTCTTTATTCAAAGGATGGTCCACGGGAATGGCCACGTAGACCGGTTCCTCGTAGAACACCTGATAGTTAACATTGGCATTTTTAAGGGGAAGACAGAGGATGGCAATGTCCAGGGCGCCCATCATCAGCTTTTCCTCCAGGATCATGCTGTTCTCTTCCACGATATCAATCTTGATGTTAGGGTAACATTCCTTGAACCGCTTCAGCAGGTTGGGAAGCACCAGCGCGCCGATGCGCTCCGCAGACCCCAGCTTAAGACGGCCCTTGCGCATGTGGTTCAGCTCACAGAACTCAATTTCCACATCATCGTAGAGCTTCATAATCTGGTATGCCCTCTTTACCAGGCATTCTCCCGCGTAGGTGAGGCTCAGCCCGTTTGGCCGCCTGGTAAACAGCGTCTCCCCCAGCGCCTCCTCCAGCTTCGTCAGGCATTTGCTCAGCGCAGGCTGGGTAATGTAGAGCTTCTGGGCGGCTTTTGCCATGCTGCCCTCCTCCGCAATTGCCACAATTTTCTCCAGATCACTTTTGTTCATACAGGCGCCTCCTTCTATGTCTTAAATCAAGATTATACCATATGCACCAGCCTTTGTTAAGTGTTCCCCTGCAGCTGTGGCAGCTTCTCCAGGCGTTCCAGCTCCATCAGTTCACGAAACAGGCGGTCCCTCCATCCCCGGTCATAGGCCCCGCAGCAGGCGTGGGCTTTAGATAGGATCTGGCTGTAGGTCAGGGGGGCGGCCACGCTTCCCGAGGCGTCTTCCACTTCTTTTGTATATACACAACCGTTTTCCATTTTGATTTCCACCCGACAGCCCCAATGTTCCGGATATTTGTCTGTAAAATGCTCCTCCGCGGACACATGGACGCGGCTGGCCAATGCCTTTAACTCCTCCCGGTCAATGGCCTCCAGCTCAAAGTCGGACAGGCCAACATTTCCCGAAATCAGGGCGCAGGCCACTGTATAGGGGGTGGAGAATTTGGCCTCTGTGGGCTGTTTGGGGGTCTTGCTGCTCTCAGTCAATCCGCACTGCTTTACCCCCACCAGGTAGGTGGCCACCTCCACGGACCTGATCTCCTCAGTCCTTATGCCATGGGCCTGCCTGAGCGCAATGGCCCCGTCGATGGCACAGTGGGTGCTGCGACAGCAGGGGTATGGCTTTTTATCCATATTCAGAATCTCGTACACTGTCCCCAGGCCGGCGCTTAACAGGGAATAATCGTACCCATCGGACATCATGGGGAAGATGCCTCCATCCGGGGCATCCAGAATCCGTGCAGAGCCTCTCATCCCTCCCTGCACCAGCATGCAGGATTCCAGCCCGCTGGCCGCCGCCCGGGCCGGGTGCAGCACCTTGTTGGTGGCCCCGTCCGCCAGAAACGCCCAGGTGCTGCTGGACTGGGTGCCCGCCAGTCCCAGGGCCGCCAGAATCTGCTCCCGGTTAAAATCCAGCAGTTTAGCGCAGGCAGCCGCAGCGCCGAAGGTTCCCGCCGTACCGGTTACATGCCATCCTTTATTGCGGTGGCTGGAAACGCCGAAACCCATGCCGATCCGGGCCATGACCTCATACCCGCAGATGACTGCCTCCAGAAGGTCTTTTCCAGTTTTTCTCATATATGCTGCCAGACACCATGCTGCGGGAATCACCACTGTTCCGATGTGAGTCTTGGACTTGGTGTGCACATCGTCCAGCTCCAGTATATGGCCCATCATAGCGTTTAGAAATACAGCCGTGCGCAAGACCGCGCATTCCCCGCTTCCCCAGAGCAGGCCTGGGTTGCCGGCTGACAGCCTGGTCCCGTCATAAGCAGTATAAACCTCCTTTATATGCTGAAACATTGGGTTGTTTACAGCGCCCAGGGACAGGGCCACAGTTTCCAGCACACAGGCCTTGGCCGCTGTGCATACTTCATCCCCCGCATCTTCTAATTTGAATTGCTCCACAAATCCTGCCAGTATGTTCAGTTCTTCCATAATCAGCTTCCTTTCCCTGTGATTGATCACCTTTTGGAAAACATTATATGGTTTTGCTTTTAATTTGCATAATGATAAAGAGTTTCATGGGTTATAACTTTTTGTCAATAATCAACAGTTATAGCCCATGAAACTTTTTTCAATTTGTGTTATTCATCTAAAATGGTTTATACTCATCCTATGAAAAATTGGCCAATACATGAACTACCCGATCACTTATTCTAAGGAGGACATTTTATGAGTATGGGCATCGATCCAGCAATCCTGGTTATTCTAATTATTTTGGCAGCACTGGTGCTGTTTGTGACAGAGTGGGTTCCCCTTCCGGTCACTGCTATGGGCGTGGCGGTCAGTTTCTTTCTCATTGGGGTTATTGACGCGGATACAGCACTAAAATCATTTGCCAGCAGCACAGCCATGATCATTGCCGCCATGGCAGTAATCGGCGAGGCGGTCTTTCAGACAGGCGGAGCAGATAAAATCGGTCACCTGCTGACGAGATTTGCCAAGAGCGAACGGTATCTGATTTTTGCGATTGTGATGTTTTCCGGAATTATGTCCGGATTTTTATCCAACACAGGGGCTGCGGCCCTGCTGATTGCGTTGATTCTGGGCATCAGCACTTCCACTGGCATGAAGCGGTCCAAGCTGATGTATCCGGTAATTGTGGGCTGCTGCTTCGGCGGAGGCATCACCATCGTGGGAACCACCTCCGGCCCGTTTTTAAAGGAAACCCTTGAGAACCTTAATATAGGACAGACCATGGACTTCTTTGAATTTGCTCCGCTGTCCCTGATCCTGCTGGTAATCTCAGCATGCTATATGGCAACTATCGGCTACAAGCTGCTGCCGGATGCTCCCAGAAATGAGAAAGAGGAGGCTTCGGCTGAACGCAAGGCCGCCGATTTTTCCAACATTCCCCAATGGAAGACAGCCCTGAGCCTGTGCCTGATGGTGGGTACCTTCCTGGGCATGATCTTTGAGAAACAAGTGGGTATTCCCCTGCATTTTATTGCCATCATCGGCGCTCTGATTGCTGTGGGCGCCCGCTGCATCACAGTCAAGGCCGCAACCCGGGCCATCCCCATCAGCGGAATCATCATATATGCCGCCATGGTGCCTGTGGCAAAAGCTATGACCAATTCCGGCGCGGCGGACATGATCGCGGACGCTTCATTGAACGTGCTGGGAAGCCTGGGCAGCCCCATTTTGATCCTGTGCCTGATCTTCCTGATCATCACACCGCTGACCAACTTCATGTCCAACGCTGCTACCATTATCCTGTTTACCCCAATCGCCCTGATTGTGGCGGAGACACTGGGCATCGGGCCCAAAGCGATCCTTATAGCCGTGCGTTTTGCTGCCTCCATCGCCATCGCCACACCGGTTGCCATGCCGGCCAACTCCATGGCTGTGGAGCCGGGTGGTTATAAATTTATAGACTATCTGAAACCAGGGCTTCCCCTGACACTGATCTGCATTGTGGTGTCAGTTGCGTATATCGCAATGTTTTATCCGCTGAACTATATCTGACAAAACTTTCTGTCAGCCTTCCCATCAAAAACACCGCCCATGAGGGCCAGCCAAATCATTGGCTGGCACGTGGACGGTGTTTTAGTTTGTTTAAATGTTTACAAAATTCTTCTGCAGCTCTCCCGCTCCACAATAAAATGGGGAACAATTATCTTGGTGGCCATCTGGTTGGGGTTCTCAATGTGGCTGATCATCTGGGCGGCTGCTTCAGCTCCCAATTGGCAGGAATTCACATCCACTGAGGTGAGCGGCGGGGAAGTGAGCCTGGCAAAAAGGGAGTTGTTAAAGGAAATGATGGAGACATCCTCAGGCACCGACAGACCCAGGCCCAGACAGGCCTTTTCCAGGGACACTGCCAGAATATCATCGCTGACCAGGACTGCGGTGGGCCGGTCCTGCCGCTTAAAAAGGGCTTCCAGCACCTGATTCTGTTCCTCCGGCACACTGGGGACTTCGACACTGAACTCCAAAAGGCAGGGTACCTGGGCCTGGGCCAGCGCCAGCATATAGCCGTTCTTTCTGTCATTGTTGAAGATCAGGGAGTGGTCCCCGGACAGGCAGGCGATACGCCGGTGCCCCAGCTCCAGCAGATATTCCGCCGCCTCCTTGCCCGCCAGCACGTTGTCGTTGTCCACGTAGATGGTCTGGTTGATATTGCGGTAAGCCTTGCCGATCAGCACATACAGCAGACCCTCTTCGTACAGATAGTCCATCACCGGGTCCTGCTCCTTGGAATAGAGCACAATAAACCCCTCCGCCAGGCCTGACTTGGCCATGGTCTTAATCACTTGGAGAATCTCCTCCTCATTCTGACCGGTGATCACGGTGTTGATGTACTGTTTCTGGTTGCAGAACTGGCTTATGCCGCGGATCACTTCTAAATAGAAGGAATTCTGATATGCCTCCTTCTCCGACGGCGGCAGAATGATGCCAATGGTCCGTGAATTCTGGCTGGCCAGGCTGCTGGCCTGGAAATTGGGTTCATACCCCAGCTGCGCCATGGCGTGGCGCACCTTTTCCTTGGTCTGACGGCTGATGGACGGATGATCGTTGCAGGTGCGGGACACCGTGGAGGGGGATACCCCAGCCAGCGCCGCCACATCCTTAATGGTTACAGGCATATAAGGCCTCCTTATACATGTTTCTTGTTTCCATTTTAAATCTCCATGCAACTTTTGTCAAATCATTTGCATTGATTTTTGCAACTAATTGCGTTGATTTTTGAAATGTTGCATAATTTTCACCTATGTTTTTTGTACAAAAAGGAGAAGCTGGAAAAATATTTAAATACCTATTGCATTCTTTGTGCAAACGCTTTATATTTAATGCAAGCGGTTGCGCAAACAGTGCAAAGGATTCTCAGGAGGTTGAGCATGAAAGAAATGATGGATGGTTGTATTGGATTTGATATTCTGTCTCCCTTAAACGGAAGGCTGGTTCCCATTGAGGATGTGCCTGATCCGGTATTTTCACAGAAGATTATCGGGGATGGTGTGGCGGTGATTCCCTCGGACGGCAGGCTTGTAAGCCCTGTGGACGGGGAGGTGGTGTCCGTGGCAGATACCCTTCACGCCTACGGCTTCAGAACCAGTGACGGCGTGGAGCTGCTGGTGCACTTCGGTCTGGAGACAGTGGCCCTCAAAGGCCAGTATTTTAAATGCCATGTGAAGGCAGGGGATCAGGTGAAAGCCGGGGATCTGATCGCTGTGGCAGACCTGGAAGGCCTTAAGCAGTTGGAGGTCAATCCCATCACGCCGGTATTGGTCTGCGGCGGCATGGACGGACGCACATTAAACCTGCATTCAGGGGATGTGAAGGCCGGGGAGACGCCGGTGGTTACGGTATTGGATACATGCGACGGGGAGATGCCGGCTGGTGTTGGGTCGGGTCTGCCGGGCGGAGATACGGTTATGGCGGGGGGAGATCCGGTTATGGCGGGGGGTACTTCTGTAGTGGCGGGCGGTACTTCTGCATCGGCGGGCACCACCTCTGCACCGGCGGGCGGCACCTCTGCACCGGCAGGCGGCACCTCTGCATCGGCGGG
>URUZ01000118.1 GCA_900551225.1 uncultured Clostridium sp. | reverse complement strand
CACCTTTCATCCCGCCATCCCCTACGCCTGCAAAAAAGCTTCTGTAGTAAGGGGACACATGGTTCAGCTGAAGGACGTCGATGTTTTTCTCCGACACAGAGTAGGCGCTCTCAATCACATGCTGCAGCTCCCGCACATTGCCCGGCCACCGGTATCTCAGGAAACGCTGCAGCAGCTCATCGTCAATCCGCCGGATGTGCTGGCTGTACTCCCGGTTAAACCGCCTGATAAAGCAGTTGCACAGCAGCGGAATATCGCTCTTGCGGCTGCGAAGGGGCGGAATGTGCAGGATGCAGCTGGACAACCGGTAGTACAGGTCCCTGCGCAGCTTGCCGTTTTCTATACACTCCAGAGGGTCCTCGTTGAGGGCGCAGAGAATCCGGCAGTGGATATCCAGCTCCCTCTCCGAGCCGATCCGCCGGATGGAGCGGTTCTCTATCACCTTCAACAGCTTGGCCTGCAGGGCAATGTCCATGCTGTTGATCTCGTCCAGGAACAGGGTCCCATTCTCCGCCTGCTCAAACAGGCCCGCCGTGTTGTTGGCTCCGGTGTAGGACCCCTTCACTGTGCCGAAAAACATGCTCTCCAGCAGGGTAGCTGGTATGGCCGCGCAGTTCACTGATATAAATGGGCCGTTCTGGTACACGCTGTAGTTGTGGATGCTCTGGGCGAACAGCTCCTTGCCGGTCCCTGTCTCCCCGTAGATCAGCACATTGGTCTGGTTCTGGGCCACATGCTTGGCGTTGGAGATGGCCTCCACAAAGGTGATATCATTTCCCAGGATGCTGCTGAAGGTGTACTTCGTGCCGTTTCTGGGCTTCTCCTCTTGGAAATGGGTGTACAGCTCCAGGCTCTGTTCCATGGACTTCTTCATCACCGGCAGATTCTTGATCAGGGAGTACACCGCAATGGTCCGGCTATCCAGATTCACAGGAAACATCCGCTCGATCACGTTCATCACCTTGTGAGTCTCCTTCACCACATACTGGTTGTAATACTCATTGGCTGCAATCCCGGTGTTCAGCACAATGGCGTGGCGGCTGTGCTGGGGCGTGTTCTCCGTGGGCGAGTACAGCTCCTCCATACTCTTATTCAGAGATTTCTTCGCATCCACGCCCTCGATGGCCTCCGCCGCGTGGTTGATAAAGACCACCTTATTCTCCTCATCCGATATCACCACGCCTTCCTCCACCTGATCCAGCACGGATTCATAGATCATGTTTAATTCCTCGGCGGTATAAGTTCTCCGGTTATCCATTTAATGTGTCCCCTCTGTATGATAGTCTGCACGTAATTGTCTGCTTTTTACTATAGCACAGATGGGTTGGAAATGGGATACGACATTTGCCGATTCTTCCTCTATATCGTCCCATCCCAGGTTGAAACCTTCACGTTTCTCCCTTCCTCCTCATCAAACCACCGCGTGGTCACCACCTTTGTCTCTGTATAGAACCGGTAGCCATCGCGGCCCAGGCAGTGCAGATCCCCGAAGAAGGACTGTTTATGCCCGGAAAACGGGAACATGCCCACAGGCACAGGAACACCCACATTGACGCCCACCATTCCTCCGTCGGTATGTCTGGCGAACTCCCTGGCGTAATGTCCGTTTTGGGTGAAAATAACGGACCCGTTTGCAAAGGGATTGCGGTTCATCAACTGCAGCCCCTCCTCAAATGTCTTCACCCGCTTGATACAGAGCACCGGACCGAATATCTCCATGTCGCCCACCGTCATCTCAGAGGTCACATGATCCAGAATGGTGGGACCTACATAGAAGCCGCCCTCGCAGCCCTCAACCTTTATCCCTCTGCCGTCCAGCACCAGCTCCGCTCCCTCATCAACGCCCTTCTGTATCCAGCCCTCCACCCATTTCTTATGTCCTTCATTGATCACTGGCCCCATCTTCGTATGCTTCTCATAGGCGGGGCCTATGGTCAGCTGTCCGGCCTGTCTCACGATCTCCTCCACCAGTGCATCCGCAATCCCCTCCTGGACCACCACCGCTGCCAGCGCCATACAACGCTCCCCGGCACAGCCGAAGGCGGAGTTTATGATCCCTGCTGCCGTACGTGCAATGGGCACATCCTCCAAAACCAGGGCGTGGTTCTTGGCCTCGCACAGCGCCTGGACCCGCTTGCCGTTAGATGCCGCTTTTTCATAGATGTGCCTGCCCACAGAGGTAGAGCCGACGAAGGTGATCCCCTTTATATCCGGGTGCTCCAGCAGGATTTCCGCCTCATTCCTGGAACACGTCACGATATTTATCACACCGTCCGGCAATCCGGCTTCCTTATACAGCTGGGCGATCCGCAGGGCAGTCTGAGGCGTAAAGGTGGCCGCCTTCAGCACAATGGTATTTCCGCACGCAATGCAGATGGGCGTCATCCAGCCCATGGGAATCATAGCCGGGAAGTTGAACGGCACAATCCCGGCGAATACTCCCAGCGGCTCATGATACAGCACCGTGTCATAGCCTGACGAGGCATCCATCAGGCTGCACCCCTGCATCAGGGAGGGTGCGGCTATAGCCTGCTCCGTCCCCTCTTTAGCCTTCAGCACATCTCCCTGGGCCTCTGCCCAAGCCTTGCCATTCTCCAGAGCGGTCAGATACGTCAACTCATCCATATGCTCCACCAGAAGATCCCTCAACTTATACAGGATCTGAACCCGCTTTGTAACAGGGGTGGCAGACCATCCTGGAAATGCAGCCTTGGCAGCAGCTACAGCCTCCTCAACCTCCTCCTTCAGGCAGCAGGGTACCCTGGCGATCACCTGGCCTGTGCTCGGATTCACCGCCTCACTGTAGCTGCCGGTTCTGGATTCCTTCATTTCATTATTCACAAAATAGCCTAATGTCTTTATCTCAGTCATGATTCTATCTCCTTTAGTCCGTTTTTATCTACTGCTGGCTTTTTCTAATCAGCCGCTCCGTCTTAATATCCAGTATCACTGCAAACAGGATCAGAAGGCCCTTGGCAATCAGCTGCCAGTTGGAATCAATTCTCAGCAGGTTCAGGCAGTTATTGATGACACCCACAATCAGACAGCCAATGATGGTTCCTCCCACCTTTCCCTTTCCTCCGCCCAGAGTGGTGCCTCCCAGCACAACCGAGCAGATCGCGTCCATCTCCATCCCCTGGCCTGCCGTGGGCTGTGCCGAGGCAACGCGCCCTGTCATAATCATGGCAGCTATGGCAACGCACACGCCCATCAGCGTATACACCGCAACACGCACCTTCTTGACATCAATACCGGACACTCTGGCCGCCTCAGAATTGCCTCCCATGGCCACAATATGGCGTCCAAACTCCATCCGGTAAAATACCGTGGAAATGACAATGGCAACTGCTACCACAATGATGATGGGAACAGGAACCGAGCCCACGGCGCCCTGGCCAATCGCCTTGAACCCACTGCTGATGCTCGATATGGGGCTGTTGTTGCACAACAGATAGCAGGCGCCCTTAAAGATCTGCTGGGTGGAAAGCGTCACGATAAAGGGATTCAGATTGTATCTCACCGAGATGCAGCCGTTGATCATGCCGAACAGCGCGCCGCAGAGGACGCCCACTGCCAGCGCCGCCCACAGGGGGACGCCGTCGATCAGGGAGACCTTGGCCATGATGACGCCGATCAGGCCCAGCATCGTACCTACGGACAGATCCATGGTCCCTGAGGCGATAACCAGTGTAAAACCCATCCCCAGCACAGTGGACACCGCCACCTGACGCACCACGTTGCGCAGGTTTGTGGAGGTCAGAAACACTTCATTTCCAAATGATGCTATGATAAATAAGACAATCAGAATCAGCAGCGCTTTATTGTTCAATAAGAATATTTTCAAATCCGAATATAACTTTGGTGATTTTTTTTTCTGGATGTTCATCACTTTTACCTTCCCTTCCTCAATCATCAGGCTCCGAATGCATGTTTCATCATGGTCTCCTGATCCAGCTCATCCCTCATAAATTCAGCCACAGTCATTCCCTGCCGCACGATCAGCACCCTGTCGCTCATGCCGATGATTTCAGGGAGTTCGGAGGATACCATCACAATAGCCATCCCTTCCTTCGCCAGCTGGTCAATCAGGCGGTAAATCTCTGCCTTTGAGCCAACGTCAATCCCTCTGGTCGGTTCATCCAGAAACAAAACCCTGGGGTTTGTCAGCAGCCACCTGCCGATAATGCACTTCTGTTGGTTGCCGCCACTTAAGCTGGAGATAGGAGTATTCATCCCCTCTGTTTTAACAGACAGACGTTGGATCTCTCCGCGGCAGTCCTCGATCTCCTTTTGCTTCCGGATCATTTTCAGCTTGCTGCATATGGACGGAAGGTACGCAAGCGATATGTTGACCTTAACCGACAGCTTGTGAAGCAGGCCTCTGCGCAGTCTGTCCTCCGTTACCATTCCAAGGCCATGCTTCAGCGCATCTGCCGGTGATTTAATCCGCACCTCTTTCCCGTCGATGAAGATCTGTCCGCTGTCCGCGGGGTCGATGCCGAACACTGCATTGAGAATTTCTGTTCTGCCCGCCCCCATCAGCCCGCTGAATCCCAATATCTCACCTTTTTTCACGGAAAATGAGATATCATTGAATACTCCTTTTTTAGTTAAATTTTTAACTTCTAATATGGTGCTGCCAAATTCGTTTCCTCCGCTTTTGGGGTATAAATCCTTCATCTCCCGCCCTACGATCATGCGGATCAGCTGATCCGTATCCAGATCCCCCGTATCCTTAAGGCCTATGTAATTGCCGTCCCGCAGCGCCAGAACCCGGTGGCAGAGATAAAATATCTCATCCAGCTTGTGGGAGATAAAAATGATCGAAACACCGCTTGCTGTTAATTTTTCAATAATTTTATATAAAAGCTCAATCTCATGGCTGGCCAGCGCTGAGGTAGGCTCGTCCATGATAATAATATCCGCGTTATACGAAACTGCTCTGGCGATCTCCACCAGCTGCATATTTGCTACATTTAAATTGCTGACCCTGGTTCCCGGTTCTATATCTATTCCCAGCTCCTCCAGCAGAGCCCTGGTTGCGGCCTTCTGCGCCCCCATATTGATAACCGGATTGTGCTTATAGCAGAATTTGCATTCTCTGCCCAGCCATATATTTTCCGATACAGTCATGGAGGGGATCAGCCGCAGCTCCTGATGGATCATCGCAATCCCAATATTCAGCGCATCTGCGGGACTTTTGCACTTTATAACCTGCCCTTTAAAGGTAATGGTCCCTTCATCCGGCTGATGAAGTCCCAACAGTACATTCATCAATGTGGATTTGCCTGCGCCGTTTTCACCTACCAGCCCCAGCACTTCGCCCCTGCGCAGCTGCAGACTGACCCCATGTAAAACTTCTGTCCCGTAGAAACTTTTCTTTATATCTTTCATTTCCAATATCACTGTGTCCTGCGGCATATTACATCCCATCCTTCACCTAAATGGCCTTTTGGCTGCACACCGGATGTCCGGCGCGGAGGCTGCCGGTCAACAGCCGCCCCTACGCCTTTCCTCCGGCCTTAATTGTTGTTCAAAAGAGCTAATGTCTCATCATAATTTTCCTTAGTCATAACGCCCATTCTGGTGATATCCACGGCCCGCTCATCTTCAGGAAGTTCTTTTCCCTCCATCACGGCCCTGGCGATCTTTTCCCACTGCCTGCAGGAGGCCTCCGCCATCTCCCTGCGGTTCATGAATACGGTGGCATACATATTACCATTGATAATCTCCTGCTGTCCCGCCGGTGACCCGTCAGCTCCGATGATGAGAATCTCTTCCCCCATCTTTTTGCCCGCCGCAGCATAAGCCTGGCAAGCCCCCACCGCCATCTCGTCGTTCTGCGCCACAATCACATTGATCTCCGGATAAGCCTGGATCCAGTCCTCCGCTAAAGCCATGGCCTCATCGCTCTTCCAGTTTGCCGTTTTCTCGGCTACAATCTCACACCTGCCTGTCCCATCCCACTTGGAAATACAGGAATCGTTCATGCCGTCCTGGATAAACTTCACGCTGGAGAAACCCAGAGCGCCCAGTATGTAACCGATCTTAATATCCTTGTCAGGATTTTCTTCCATATACTCATTGATGATCTGTCCATGGTAGACCCCCCGTTCGTATGTACGGTTCAGAGTCTTATACTCCACCTCCGTGGAGTTAATCTCAGACATGTGCTGGACAAAGATGATCCCCGCATCCCTGACCTTCTCATATAGAGTAACGCCCGCGTCCGCGTCCACCGCGATACACGCTATCAGATCCGGCTTCTGTACAATCAGGGACTCTATGTCACTGATCTGCTTGTCAATGCTGCCCTCAGCACTGGAGTAAATCAGCTCAATGCCATTGGCATCGCAGTATTCGATATACATGTCCAAAAGGGTGGCCTGGGTATTGTCCAGGTTGTTGATGGATAATCCGATCACCGGCTTGCGTTCTCCTTCCGTCTCACTGGATGATTCGTCTGCCGGCTTCCCTGTGGCTGCCTGACTCTCCTGGCTTTTCTGGCTTTTCTCTGTTACAGGAGCATCTGCCTTAGCAGCACAGCCTGCCAGAGCCATACAGAGCATTACAGTTGTTAACCCTAAGCTTAAAAATCGTTTCATGTTCTTATACCTCCCGTTTTATCGTTTTGTTTTGCTACAAGCTGATAGTATCATCATTTTACCGTTTTGTCAATTATTTTTATCGTTTTAATAATTTTCTTTTTAAATTCATTGACTTTTCCCCAATATTATGCTAGATTCTAATTGAACAAGTAATATTTTTCACTGTTTCAGTAAATATCGAACCATATTATTACTGTTTCAACATTTTATAAAAGAAAGGTGTGTAACAACATGATTCCTATGATCAAAAGCGGACTTCCTATCTCTTATAACAGCTCCGGGGATTTATCCTGGGATGCAGGCATCCAGGTGGCGGGGACAGCGCGTAAAACTGTTTTCGACATGGCGCCTCTCCTGCTTAAGCCTGACTACCTGCCGGCGGATGAGCCCTATTATGATGTATACCGGGCCATCATCCACCCCGAGGATGAGCCTGTATTTAAGGAGTACAACAAACGGTATGACATCACTGTCATCATGCCCAGCCCCGAAAACGGAGAATGTAAAAAGACTGCAGGGCATTTCCACAGCTATCTTCCCGGGCAGAACTGTTCCTATCCCGAGGTATATGAGGTTCTGGTTGGAACAGCCCTCTACATACTGGTCAAGGTCAACGACCATATGGCCGATGACAGACACCTGGTGATCGAAGATGTACGCCTTGTCACTGTGCATGCAGGTGAAACCATCATCATCCCGCCCCTGTACGGCCATGCCTCCGTCAATATCGGCCAGGGTCCCATGATCTTCAACAATGTGTGCACCCTGGAGAACAAATCGGATTATTCCCTGGTGAAACGCCACCATGGCATGCCCTACTATATTGTAAAAGAAAACGGAACCTTAAAATTCTGGAAGAACCCCAGTTACACCATGGATATCCCCGCCCCACGCATGATGCGGGTACTGGAAAACCCGGAGTACGGCATCCTCTTCAACAATCCAGTCTATCATGAATTCCTGAAACGTCCCCAGGTGTTCAGTTTTCTGGAGAATCCCATCGGCAAGGTGGAGAACATTATGAATATGCTGGCCGATGTTTAATTTGACCAGAACCAACAATAAAATTATAATAAAGGAGAATGAATAATGAAACTGCAGATGTCTTTAGACCGCGTGGATATCGCGGCCGCAATGGAAATCCTGAAAAGCACCCATGACGTTATTGATATTGTGGAGGTGGGCACCCCCTTTATCTTCAAGGAGGGGCTTCACGCCGTGGCAGCAATCCGCAGGGCGTATCCCGACGTCACCATCCTGGCCGACACAAAAATTATGGATGGCGGTGCATATGTGGCGGCCATGGCCGCTGAGGCCGGAGCCGACATCGTCACTGTTCTGGCAGCATCCGAAGATGAAACCATCAGAAATGCCCTGGCAGCAGTAAAGAGGCTGGGAAAAGAACTGCTTGTAGACATGATCGCCATTCCGAACCTGATGGAGCGCGCAAAACAGGTGGACGGCTGGGGTGCAGATTACATCGGCGTACACACTGGATTTGACATCCAGGCGCTGGGGGCCAGCCCCCTGGAGCAACTGCGCCAGCTGACCTCTGTTCTCGTACACACAAAACCCGCGGTGGCTGGCGGCATCGACCTTGACACTCTTCCAGCCATTGTGGCAGAACAGCCTGCAATCGTAATCTGCGGCAAGTCCATCACCCGCAAGCCCGATCCCCGCCAAACCATTCTGGACATGAAGGAGATCATTGCACGGGGAAAGGAGGCGCAGTCATGACCTCCATCGACTATTCTCTGAGCGCACTCCATGAACTGGAAGAAAATGTAGCCAAGGTAAACCCTGGTCAGGTTGAGTCCCTGATCCGCCGGATCCTCTCCGCCAACAAAATCTATGTTGCGGGAGCCGGGCGATCCCGGCTGATGCTCCAGGCCTTTGCCATGCGCCTCATGCATCTCGGCTTCAGGGCCTACGTGGTGGGGGAGATTGCCACGCCGGCCGTTGAACCGGGCGACCTGGTCATCATGGGCACCGGCTCCGGGGAGACCGAATCCCTGGTTGTCATGGCCAGGAAGGTGAAGAAACTGGGGGTAGAACTGGCGGTAATCACCATTTACCCGGATTCCCGGGTGGGCTCCCAGGCGGACTTGGTTCTCCAGATCAATGGGAAAAGCGGCAAAGTGGCAACCACCAATACTTCCGTACAGCCGGGCGGCAACCTCTTTGAGCAGAGTATGCTGATTCTGTTGGACTGTTCCATCATCAGCATCGCCGAGATGGGGAACATAGATACAAGTAAATTTAAGAGACATGCAAATCTGGAATAAAATAACCTGGAGGCCTGTTTATGAACACATCATTTTATGCAGGAATCGACATGGGCGGCACCAATATAAAAGGGGCCATCACCGGCCCGGAGCTGGAGACAATCTGCACCGATTCGATTCCTACCGTCCCGGAATCCGGCGATCGGTCCTTTGGCACTGTGACCTCACGGGCCATTATGCTCATTGAACGGATGGTATCGGCCGCGGGCCTGTCCCCCAGAGGCCTCAGGGCCGTGGGGATGGGCATGGCAGGTATCATTGACCCGAAAAATGCGCAGCTGCTGCAGTTCAACGCCCTGGGCTGGAGCTGTGTTCAGCCCGCCTCTCCCATATCCAGTCATTTTGGCGTGCCCGCGTTCCTCACAAATGACGGCACGGCCAACCTGCTGGGGGAGTGCAGCTTGGGCGCAGCGCAGGGTGCAAAGGATGTCATTCTCATCACACTGGGCACCGGAGTGGGAGGTGCTGTCATGACAGGCGGGAACATATTGGGAGGTTCCGTGGGGCTGGGCGGGGAGATCGGCCATATTATCATAGACCAAGGCAGAAGCTTCCAGCAATACTGCTCCGCCACGGCCATCACAGCCTATGCCAGGGAGCAGATGCTGCTGGATCGCAGCTCCCTTCTCTGGTCCGCATCACTGCATGACCTGTCAGCCGTCAGCGCCAAAATGATCTGTGACTGTGCCCGCAGGCAGGATACCCTGAGCCTCCATATTCTGGAGCGGACCTCCACCCGCCTGGGTTATGCTCTGATTTCATTTATCAACGTGTTCAACCCGGAGCTGATTCTCATCGGCGGCGGGTTGTCCCGGGCCGGCGGACTGCTGCTTGGACCCGCTGTCAGGCAGACCCTGGCCGGCATACACCATCCGCGCCTGGCATGTTCCATAGAACAGGCTTCCCTGGGTGAGACGGCCGGAGCCCTGGGCGCATGTGTCCTGGCCCGGCGCCAAAGTTCTCCCCCTGCCTAATAGTCCATATCTATTGCATTTTTTATATCCTGATGTTAAGATATAAATGCTTTATCATGACCAAAATCAGGGAGGTGAAACGATTTGAATACTCCGGGTAATAAAGCTTCTCTTCGCCATCAGCGTATTAAAGCCATGCTTGCAAATCAGGAGACCGTTTCTCTTTCTGAATTCTGCAACACCCTCAACTGCAGTGAGTCCACTATACGCAATGACCTGCGTTTTCTGGAATCCCAGGGCGTGCTGAAACGGACCTTTGGAGGCGCGATGCTGCTGGATACGGTTACAAACGGATATAATATCGCGGTGCGCAGCACAGCGAACCAGCATTATAAAGCCCTAATTGCAGACTATATCGTAAAACATGTGATTGTCCCAGGCAGCACCATTGCCCTGGATTCCGGCTCCACGGCCCTTGAGATCGCCAAAAAGCTGTGTGAAGCCCAGGCAGACATTACAGTTATTACCAATTCCTTTGCAGCGGCCGCAGTGCTGGCCCAGCATGAGTCCATCAATTTTTATCTGGCCGGCGGGAACTACAGTCCCCACACCGGGTCCTTTTTTGATGAGATCACCACTGCCGCCATTACCAGCCTGTACGCGGATCTGTTCTTTTTCACGGCTCACGGTGTATCGGCCGACGTAGGTTTTACTATCGGCAGCTCGGCAGAAGGCCCCATCAAGCGCACCATGATCCAGTGTTCTAAGAAAACCATCGCGGTTCTGGACCACACCAAGATCGGGCACACTGGCCTTAAGCTGGTATGCGGCTTTGACTCCATCCACCACATCATCACAGACAGTCTGGCAGACCCGGACGCAGTGGACGGCCTCCGCCAAAAAGGCGTGGAGGTAGCTCTGGTTCCGCCCGATACGGATATGTAGCAGCAACTAAAAACGAGGAATAGAACTGCCATATATCATGGCCGTTTTATTCCTCATTCTTTTCCATCTATTCCGCCGTCTCCTGGCTTCCCCCCGCAACCGACGCCACCACCGGGAAGAATTCATCCCCATGGCTTATGAACAGCGCCGCGCTGTAGGCAGGCATCGACAGCTTCAGACATCCGTTTTTCACAGGATAACGGATAGCACCCACGTTGTAGCCGGTCTCAGTGGTCAGCATAAGGCGGGCCAGATCCATATCGTCCGTGACTCCCAGCTGCCATACCGGCAGTTCCAGATCCTTGGCGGACTCATCATTGTTGACCGCCACCACAGCCTGGTATTGATCCAGCATACGGCCGTAGGCAATGACGTTTTGGCCTGCCAGCAGCTGCTTTACCGATCCCCTGCGCAGCACGGGCAGGGTCTTGTGGATGCGGATCATGTAACGGTGGAACTCGATCAGCTCCAGGTCCTCATGGCCCCAGGGGTAGGTTCTGCGGTTATCCGGGTCTGTCCATCCACAGACGCCTGCCTCATCGCCGTAGTACACGGTGGGCGCGCCGGGCCAGGTCATCTGGATCAGTACCGCTTCCCGCATAACGCACATTTTCACGCCTTCTTCCGCCATACCGGCCCCCACTGTCCCAATGCGGCCTACCTTGCGGTTGGTCCTGGTCAGGAACCGTGAGTGGTCGTGGTTGGACAGCTCGTTCATGGCAGTCAGGAGGGAACCTGTCTGCAGACGGCTCATATGGTAGCTCATTGCGTTGAAGAATCCCACTCCGTCCCCCAGCAGGCTGCCCTCATAGCTGTCGCTGTGCTTCTCCATGCCGGTGAGAAACCAGGTAACCGGCTCCATAAATGCATCATAGTTCATCACAGAGTCCCACTGGTCCCCCTCCAGCCAGCTGGACGGATCTCCATAGTGCTCCGCAAAGATCAGGGCCTGGGGATTGGCCTCCTTCACCGCCCTGCGGAACTGGCGCCAGAAGCTGTGGTTGTAATCCGCCGTGTGGCCCAGATCCGCCGCCACGTCCAGCCTCCAGCCGTCCACGTTATATGGGGGCGACACCCATTTGCGGGCAATGTCCAGTATATATTCCACCAGCTTGGGGGAATTCTCGTAGTTTAGCTTAGGAAGGGTGTCATGGCCCCACCACCCGTCATAGGACTTGTTCCTGGGCCATGCCCCGTCCCGCTCGTCATGGAACTGGAAGAAACTGCGGTAAGGGCTGTCCTTGGCCAGAAATGCACCCGGCTCGTATCCTTCCTCACGGGCGTAGATCTCCTCCCCGTCCAGCCATTTGTTGAAAGAGCCGCAGTGGTTGAACACCCCGTCCAGAATAATCTTCATCCCGCGCCTGTGCACTTCCTCCACGAATTCTGCAAAGAACCTGTCGCTGGCTTCCAGATTCTCATGTCCTGCCGTGCGGGTCACATATCGGTCCGCCTGGCTGTTATCCTGGGCCGACTGGCTCACCAGGCTTCCCTCATCCTTCACAATCACCCCGAAATGGGGGTCAATGTGCTCATAGTCCTGGCAGTCGTACTTGTGGTTGGAGGGGGATACAAAAACGGGATTCAGATACAGGACTTCCACGCCCAGCCCCTGGATATAATCCAGTTTATCCCAGACTCCCTGTAAATCACCGCCGTAAAAACAGCCTACATCCATGGTGGATGGATTCTTATCCCAGTCTGTCACCTTGTGCACCGGACGGCCGATATATACATACTCGCAGGATTCCACATCATTGGCCGGATCACCATTGCAGAACCGGTCCACGAAAATCTGGTACATCACTGCGCCCTTGGCCCAGTCCGGGGTGGAGAACCCTGGGGTAATAACAAAATCAAAGCAGCTTCTGTCGTCATTGGTCACACCCAGCCGGTTGTAAATGCACGCTTCTATTTCATTTACAACTTTAAAGTGGTACAGTACGCAGTCGCTGCCTACGGTTATCTCATATTCGTAATAGTCAAACAGCTGGTCGGATTCGGTCTTTTCCATCTCCACTTCCGCACCGTCTTCTACATAATATACGTGCTCCGCGTTATCCCTTCCCGTTCTAAATCTCAGAAGCACATCCTGATCTTCCGCGGGTTCGGGGGGTATTCGGTAATCCTCAGTGCCCGAACAAAAAAGAGCCTCTTTGTCCAGCTCCCTACTTTTATTTTCTTCCACTCCGATATTCCTTTTCATTCTCATTCATTATTAT
>URUZ01000117.1 GCA_900551225.1 uncultured Clostridium sp. | reverse complement strand
ATTATATACTCTGTATGCTATCTTGGAAATGCATAAAATGATATAGGTTACATCGGTAAAACCGATGGCAGATAAAAAACGGAGGTACATATGGAATTCAGGGAGCTTAAGTATTTAATCACCATTGCGGAGGAGCGCAGCATCTCAAAAGCGGCGGAAAAGCTGTTCATGGCCCAGTCCAGCCTCAGCCAGTCCCTGCAGTCCATGGAGACAGAGCTGGGCGGGAAACTATTTATCCGCACTTCCACCGGCGTGCGCCCTACCCAGGCCGGGGAGCTGATGCTGGAGCAGGCCCGGAAAACCCTGGGAGAATACCGGCAGGTGCAGGACATGATTCACGATATCGGGGATTTGAAAACAGGGCGTGTGGAGCTGGGGATCAGCACCTTCAGGGGCAGCTATCTCCTGCCCGGAATCCTGCGGGACTTTAAGCGGCACCACCCCCAGATTCAGGTGGAGATCACAGAGGCCAACAGCATGGCCCTGGAACAGCTGCTGCTGGAGGGACAGGTAGACATCGGGCTGGTGGCTCTTCCCCTGACCAAGCTGAAGGCAGATGTGCAGCTTCTTATGAGGGACGAGATCTGCATTGTGGCCACCAGGGACCATCCGGTGCTGGACTATACAAGGGAATCAGAGCAGGACGGCCGGAAGCACCTCTATGTGGAGCTGGAGGACACCATGCAGTTTGAGTACATTCTCAGCGACTATGACACCATCCTGGGCGCACTGGCCAGGAGAGAGTTCTCCCGCCGCGGCCTGGTGCCCAAGGTGTGCAACGACAACCTCACCGCCCCCTTTGCCGCCGCCATGGCCCGCGCCGGCCTGGGCCTGGCTTTCACCTACCGCTCCTGCCTGGAGAACTACCCTGATATCCACTACCTGTCTATCGGAAAACAGGGGGTCTATTTAGATCTTGGAACCGCTTACCCGCCCGGCCACTACCGCTCCAAGGCGGCGCTGGCACTGGAACGGCAGCTGGTGCGTGGGCTGGGTAATAATGGTATTCTGGCACAAAAAAAAGACACCAATGCACTGCATTGACATCTTCTGCCTGGCCGAGGAGGGCGGACCGGTATTCCGGCCGTGGGCTGGCCAGTATTCCGGCCATGGGCGGGCCTGTATTCCGGCTGTGGGCGGGCCTGTATTCCGACCGTGGGCGGGCCCGTATTCCGGCCGGAGCCCGGGCCGCTCCGCCCTCTGGGCCATTACTTTACATCCATATGCTCCGTCTTACCTGTATCGTACACAGCCGCCGCATCCTGGGCCGCCTGGGTTGTCTCCTCAGATACCGGCGGTTTACCGCCCCAAAACTTGTTGATAAAGTCCGGGGCCATATCGATAACCTTGGTAATGGCATCCTGATTCTTCACATTCACAAGGCGGGTCACCCCATTCTGAATCACCAGCACAGCGCTGGGGCTCATCTTGGCGCTCATGCCTCCCCCACCGTTCTGTTTCTGTTTGCTTCCCTCGGAAAATGTCCCTGCACCCATTCCGCAAGTCACATCGATTAACGGGATAATCGTCACATCACCGGCGTTCACCGGTTCTCCCACAACGGTTTTAGTTGTAACAAACTGGTCCATACCCCTGAACAGGGATTCAATTGTGGACGAAAAATGATTGTCTGCCATAGTATGTCCTCTTCTCTCTTATTGTCTAACGACTTTAAGCGGCTGCCCGCAATGTATATGTTACTTTATAAACTTTCTGATCAGCCTCCATGTATGCTTGTCCCGGTAAACCTGGAATGCCAGCCACAGCAGGGTCAGCAGACGGATTCTGCCTCTTACATCTCCCTGTGCGCGCAGGACGGACTCGTCAAACACCGGATGTATCTCCAATATCTTGTGATAAATGGGATAAAACGGGCTGACAGCCGACAGCACCTGACCCGTATTGTAGGGGTCATCGAAACCAAATGTAACGGACGCATGCCCTTTTAAAGGGAATATATGGCGCAGCAGCCGTCTGGCCTGCCGAAGCAGTAAACGGATGGAAGCCTGGTTCTTCTCATCCTCCAGCCACGCCCTGCCATCCTGGATCAGCTTCTTTATGTCTCTAAGCTTACCACAGATAGCCCGAAAAGAAAACCTGAGTTTTTCGAAGAAGCCGCGGATCTTCCCGCTGATTCGTGAAAAAACGCCCTCTCTTTCATGTTCACCGGCCTGATGCGTTTCTTCCGGCAGGGACTGCGCCCCTAAAAGGAAATCGTCCTCGTCCAAAAGCACGTCATCGCCCTTGTCCTGTTCCGGCTTTGGCTCATAGCCGCCGCCCTCCCTGCGTTCCTGCCCTTCCTGGCGAAGCTCCTCATACAGATCCTGTTCCTCCTGGCTGAGCACGGACTCTGCACCGTCCTTCACCTCCTCCGGGTCTTCCTCCGAGGTCCATATACGCAGTCCGAAGATCCGAAGGGCCTGGATCAGCCCCTTCTCATTGTACTCCGCCCGGTAAGATACGGCGCGCAGCAGCCAGGATACCCGCAAAAACCCCGCAGGCTTCTGGTCAAAGCCGGCCTTCAGCCTGTACCGCAGCGGAACCAGCAGCACCAGCAGTACCAAAAGCAGCAGGATTCCCAGGAGAACCAGAAGAATGATGCCGATTATTTTTAAAATCATAAGCAGTATGTGAACCATTCTACTCTCCCATCTCCCCTGCGTCCTTGCTGCCGGAATCCAGCAGCTCCATGTATGCCTGCCAGTCGAAGCTGCCTGTGGCGCGGTACATGTCGTCAACCATCTGCCGCACCACCTCTTTGGCCTCGCTGTATCCACAGGCAACTCCGAGAATCAGAAAGTCTCCGCTCTCCCGCTCCTCATCAGTCAGAAGCCGTACCGGGCGGATGTCAAGTAGATGATGCCCATATTGAGGCGGAGTAATCACATATATGTCCGGTTGGTGTTTCTTCTCCCGGATTTTCTGCAGCACCGTGTATCTGCGGCTCTCTGCATGTTCCCCCATATATAAGTGTGTCCACCAGCGCATAACCGTCCCCGCTTCCCAATTAAAATATGTCTAACTCTTCCAGCTCCGCCAACTGCCGGATCAGGCCCAGGCTCACGGACTTCTCCGTCTCATCGGCGCAGCTGTCCAGACAGCCCCTGATATACTGCTCCACCTCCTCCAGCGTACCAAAAAATACGGGGAGGCTGGAGAGAATCTGAGCCATAACAGCCCGCACCACCAGGCGCGGCTGGTTCTCCCAGGAGGCCTGGAGCCGGCTGGCAAACTCACCGCAGACGCGGTCCAGTTCCTCTGCATCCACTGTCCGCACCTCGCGGTCTGTCACTTCCAGGCTCATGAAGGAGCTGGTGGACAGCAGCAGCCGGATTCTGCGCAGCAGTTCTGCCATGGGGTCCTGGCCGCAGTTCTCCTCCAGCAGATCCAGAGACGCTGCGCAGGACTCCCACTCTTCGCAGCAGGTCTCCTGGCTGCCCTCCAGCGGCTCCAGCAGAAGGGCGTCCAGCTCCCCCTCTGACCGGAGATACGCCAGCACAGAGGCCATCACCTGCCTGGCGCTGCTTTCCTCCGGAATGTATGATACTTCCTGCGCGCCTGCCAATACCAGCACATACAGGTCATTGATTAAATCCATCAACAGCGATGTGCGGTCAGCCTCCTCAGTCAGCAATTCCCCGGTCTGCTCCAGGTACAGGGCCAGCTCCTGATAGGTCTTTGCAGTCATATTTTTATAATCCGCCTGCCGGAAGCGCTGCAGCCGCGCATTCAGTTCAGGGCTGAAATCATCCATTCCCTGAGGCAGGTTCAGCAGCCCCTCTGAGCACAGCACATACATCAAGTCATCCAGGTTCTTCCCCTCTAAACCTTTGTACAGATTCAGAGCCTCGCGCACCATGGAGAAAAATTTCTGCTTAGTCAGGCGGACAGGCAGCTGGCCCAGCACACGCTGAATCCGCTGGTTCACCGTCATCTGTTCATCAGAAGCGGTGATATATCCCATGAGCCACCGCAGCCGTTTTTCGTCATTATCCATATCTGGATAATGCATGGTTCCGGTGATGCCAAGCCGGCCTTCCAGCCGGTTGAATACATGCTCATATACCTGGAAATTGTCCGTGTAGGCAGTGGTCAGCTCCATACGCTCCATCACCTGTTCCCGCAGACTTCCAAGGGCCTCCGCCACCGGCTCCCCATCCAGGAACAGGGACATCAGCCGCAGGAACTCCTGCTCCAGGACAGCCGTCCCGCCCTGAAAACCCTCGTCCTCTGCCATCATTTCACCAAACATATACACATTCAGCGCCAGGCGGCTGTAGGAACAGCGGCAAGCCGCCGTCAGCTGTTTTTTCACGTTCTGTATCTTCAAGTTCCAGTCCCCCCAATGTGGTATTCTCCTGTTTGTCACAGGCTGCAGACCGTCAGTTCTGCTCTCTGTACGCCAGCAGGCTCCAGACCGTCAGTTCTGTTCTCTGTATGCCAGCAGGCTGCGGCGCACCAGATCCAGGGCCTTCATCATAGACTGTTCCCTGATCTTGCTGCGGTTCCCCTTGAACTGCCAGCGCTCCACTGTGGTACCGCCCTTCACACAGCAGGCCATGTACACAAGGCCCACCGGTTTCTCGGCGCTGCCTCCGTCCGGGCCGGCCAGCCCTGTGATGGAGACGCACACACCGGTCCCGGCCGCCCGGACTCCGCCCTCGGCCATCTCCCGGGCAGTCTGGCTGCTGACCGCCCCATGGGCCTTCAGCGTGTCCTCTTTAACGCCCAGCAGCTTCATCTTCGCCTCATTGGAGTAGGTCACAAACCCCTCCATGAAAACATCGGACACGCCGGACACATTCACCAGGCGCGCGGAAACCATTCCTCCGGTACAGGACTCGGCGGTGCACATGGTAAGGCCACTTTCCTTCAGAAGGCTTACAACCGCCGCCTCCAGCGTTTCTTCCTCCCTGTCCGTGTAAACTGCAGTGCCCAGCCGGCGACGTACCTCCGCTGCCACAGGCTCCAGCAGCGCAGCCGCCTCTTCCCGGCTGTCCGCCCTGGCTGTGATCCGCAGATGCACTTCCCCCACTTTGGCATAGGTGGCCAGGGTGGGGTTGGTCTGGCTGTCAATGAGATCCAGCAGCTTGTCCTCCACCTGGCTCTCTCCGTGGCCGCAGATCTTCAGGGTGCGGGATACAAGGCAGGCGTTCTGGCGCTTCTGCAGGTAGGGAAACACCTGGCCCTCAAACAGCGGATACAGTTCTCCTGGCGGTCCCGGAAGCAGTATGGCTGTTTTTCCATCTTTTTCCAGTATCAGTCCGGGGGCCATGCCGTTGTGATTGTCCAGCACCAGAGCGCCCTTTGGGACAGTGGTCATCTTCCAGTTGTTTTCCGGTATCTCTTTATAGATATTTCCCTTGAAGAAATCCTCAATCATGGATCTTGTATGTGCATCCTCAACCAGCTCCATGCCCATCAGCTCAGCGCAGACTTCTTTTGTCAGGTCATCTTCTGTGGGGCCAAGGCCCCCGGTGAGGATCACAATATCCGAACGGTTCAGCGCGGTTCCGATCACGTCCTTCATCCGGCCGTAATTATCCCCCACCGTCACCTGATGGTACATGTTGAATCCCAGCATGGCGCACTTCTCCGCCAGATACCGGGTATTGCTGTTTAAGATGCTGCCCATGAGAATCTCAGTGCCTACGCTTACCAGCTCTACCGTCATGTCACATGCTCCCTTCTGTCAGCACCTTGTGGTTCTTGTAAATGTAATCAGCCAGGGAGATGACAGTCAGCGCCACAGCAATCCACAGCACAATATCCGCCACCAGCTTCAGGGGTTCCAGATTCAGAATCAGCAGGATCACCGCAGTCATCTGGAACACGGTCTTAAACTTCCCCCAGTAGCTGGCCGCAATCACCACGCCGTTGTCGGAAGCCACCAGACGGAAGCCGCTGATGATAAACTCGCGGCTGATGATGATGATGACCACCCAGGCCGGGACCTGGCCCAGCTCAATGAGGCAGATCAGGGCCGAGCACACCAGCAGCTTGTCCGCCAGAGGGTCCATGAACTTGCCGAAATTGGTCACCAGGTTGTATTTGCGGGCAATCTTGCCGTCCAGCAGATCCGTCAGGCTGGCCACGATAAACAGGACGTCGGCAGCGATACGGAGCGTGAGACTCTCACCCTTGCCGTACAGAAGGACAGCTACAAAAAAAGGAATCATGCATATACGTAAAATAGTCAGTTTATTGGGCAGATTCATCGTATATCTCTCCTATTAAGTCATAATCAGCGGCTCCCGTCACCTTTACGCGTACAAAGTCGCCGGACATAAGTTCCACATCTGCATTGACAAAGATCAATCCGTCCACGCCGGGGGCATCCATGTAGGTGCGGCCCACATAGGCGGGCTCGTCCACCACCTTGCCCTCGATCAGCACGGTAAGCACCCTGCCCACCATGGCCTCGGACTTCTCAAAAGCGATCTCCTGCTGCAGTTCCATAATTTCGTCCCTGCGCTCCTCCTTAAGCTCCTGAGGAACCTGGTCCGGATAAGAGTACGCCGGTGTATCTTCCTCCGCAGAGTAAGGGAACACACCCAGGCGTTCGAACTCCATCTCATCCACAAACTCCATCAGTGTCTCGTGATCCTCCTGGGTCTCACCCGGGAAACCCGAGATCAGGGTAGTCCGCAGCGCAATGTCGGGAATCTCCCTGCGCAGCTTGCCGATCATCTCCACCAGCTGTGCGCGGTTGGTCCTGCGGCCCATGCGTTTTAAGATGGTATCGCTGGCGTGCTGGATGGGAATATCCAGGTAATTGCACACCTTTTCCTCTGTCCTGATGGCCTCAATGAGATCATCTGTGATCTCCTCCGGATAGCAATACTGTATTCTGATCCACTGGATGCCGGGCACCGCTGCCAGCGCCTTCAACAGCCTGGGCAGGGACTTCTCCCCGTAGAGATCCCGGCCGTACAGGGTAGTCTCCTGGGCTACCAGAATCAGCTCCTTAACGCCCTGTTCAGCCAGCTGCCTGGCCTCCTCCACAAGTTCTTCCATGGGAACGCTGCGGAAGGGTCCCCGCAGATAGGGGATGATACAGTAGGTACAGCGCTTGTCACAGCCCTCGGCGATCTTTAAATGGGCATAGTATCCGCCGGTGGTCACCACCCGGCCCTGGCCGCTTCCCGTCAGCTCCTTGAGCTCATGGAAACAGGATATGGGGCCCTGGGGCTTCTCACCCAGAATGCCGTTTAAAACATTTACAATCTCATCGCAGGAAGTGGTTCCCAGAATGCCGTCCACCTCCGGAATCTCATCTAAAAGCTCCTGCTTGTATCGCTGGGCCAGACATCCGGCCACAACCAGGGCCCGGCATCTGCCTTCCTCTTTTAAGCGGGCCATCTCCAGGATGGCATTGACGCTCTCCTCCTTGGCATCCCCGATGAAGCAGCAGGTGTTGACCAACACTGCGTCCGCCTCGTTTTCATCATCTGTAAAGGTGTACCCTTCCCGGTTCAGCAGACCCAGCATCTTCTCCGTGTCCACCAGATTCTTATCGCAGCCCAAAGAGACACAAAATATCTTCACTTCTTTCATAAACAAAAACTCTCCTCACCTGTAATCAAATGCCGGATATACGCCGGCATTACACCGCTCTGCGGGCGCTTCTCCGCATACTATAAACATAAGCCGTCCAGAAGACGGCTTATTCCCATACTTTATTTCAGTTCGTCCTCCGACATTTCATCCTCTTCGGAAAGGATCTTCACCTTCTGGTGGTACAGCTCGTCAATTGCAATGGACAGGGGTTTCTTGCCGCCTGTTGCGGACACAAGGGGATCTTCCCCGTCGATCAGCTGTCTGGCACGTCTGGAAGCTGCCACAACGATGGAATAACGGCTCTGAACTACTGGCTGCTCACCTGGTTCTACCTCACTGTTTACTGCGTCGATTAAATCGGTGTATGATGGATGTAACATATTACATTCCCCTTTCAAAAATAATATTCGTGTTATGGATGGCTGTTATCAGTCGTCCAGATGATACAGTTCTTCTCGCATCTGGTTTAAAAAGTCCAGATGGTAGGAAGTGCGCTGGTGCTGAAGCTGGATCAGCTGATGCATCTGCTCCACACAGGCATCGATCTCATCGTTGATCAGCAGATAATCATAGGCTTCCATTCCGGCTGCTTCCTCCGCTGCCCTGGAAAGCCTGGCGTTAATCACCTCTATGGTCTCTGTTCCCCTACCCACCAGACGCCGCTTAAGCTCCTGGGCGCTGGGCGGAGTAACGAACAGAAGCAGGGTATCCGGGAAACGCTTCTTGACCTTCAGCGCGCCCTGGATCTCAATCTCCAGAATCACGTCCTTGCCGGATTCCATCTGCTGCCGCACATACTCACTGGGGGTTCCATAATAATGATTGACATATTGGGCGTATTCAATCAGCTGATTTTCCCCAATCATGTGCTGAAACTGTTCCTTGGACACAAAGAAATAATCCGTTCCGTCCACCTCCCCCTCCCTGGGGGTCCTGGTTGTAGCGGAAATGGACAGCGCATAGTTATCATACCGCTTCAGCAGCTCCTTCATCAAAGTGCCCTTGCCTGCACCGGAAAAACCGGATACAACCACTAATATACCGTGCTGATTCATGGCAGTTCTCCCATCTGTTTTCAACGTTCTGTTATTCAATATTCTGTATCTGCTCCCTTACCTTTTCGATCTCAGTCTTCAGGGCAATGGCTTTATCCGCAATTGACAGGTCGGTGGATTTGGACAGGATGGTGTTGGCCTCCCGGTTCATCTCCTGGGCGATGAAATCCAGCTTGCGTCCCACGCTGCCGCCGCTTAACAGCTCAGCCTTGGTTCCCTCAATATGGCTTCTCAGGCGGACCATCTCCTCATCCACACAGATCTTATCCGCATAGATGGTGACCTCTGTGGCCACACGGCCCTCGTCTATGGCAGTGCCGTTTAACAGCTCCTTCACCTTGTCCTCCAGCTTGGTGCGGTACTCGGACAGAATCTGCGGGGAGCGCTCCTCAATGAATTCCACCAGGCCGGCCATATAGTCAAGCTTGCCGACCAGGTCCTTCTTCAGGTTCTCGCCCTCAGCCTCTCTGGATTCCACGAACTTCTGGGCTGCCTCAGTCAGAGCCTGGGAGAGGATCTCCCACAGCTGTTCTTCATCGTCCGGCACCTGTTCCATGGTCAGCACCTCCGGATACCGGGACAGTCCGGACACCGTGATGTCGTTGGGGATGTCAAACTGCTGGGACATCTTGTTGAAATAATCCATGTATTCAGCCGCCAGGGTGGCATTGTACTTCAGGCAGAGATTGCCTTCTGTGTAGTCCTCATAGTTAATGAAGAGATCCACTTTGCCCCGCTGGATGTATTTCTTCAGCAGTGTACGGATCGAGGCCTCAAAATAGTTGAACTTCTTGGGCATCTTGATATTCAGATCCATATATCTGTGATTAACGGCTTTCATCTCGACAGAAATCTTGTAGTCATTGGTTACGTTCTCACATCTGCCGAAACCAGTCATGCTTTTTAACATAACAACTGCCTCTCTTTCACCTTAGTTCCTCATATGTGTTTTATCACATAGTTAGTTAGTATTATAAGACATCAGCCGAACCAAGTCAACTAACTCTTTCTTATTTTTCTAAACTGTGGTATCCTTAAGGGAACTGTTTATGACTGATTGAATAGGAGTGCAGACCATGGCATTTGACGGAATTGTAGTTGCAAATTTAGTAAAAGAATTAAAAGAAACGGTGGAGGGAGCGCGGATCTCTAAGATCGCCCAGCCGGAAAAGGACGAGCTGCTGTTCACCATTAAATCACCGGGCGGCAACCTGCGCCTGCTGGTTTCGGCCAGCGCCAGCCTTCCCCTGGTGTACCTTACGGATACCAACAAACCCAGCCCCATGACAGCTCCCAATTTCTGCATGCTGCTGCGCAAGCACATCGGCAGCGCCAGAATTGTGAAGGTGAGCCAGCCGGGGCTGGAGCGGATCATTGAGATGGAGCTGGAACACCTGGACGAGCTGGGCGACCTGTGCAGAAAGCGCCTGATTATTGAGATCATGGGCAAGCACAGCAATATTATCTTCTGCAGGCAGGACGGGACCATCATTGACAGCATCAAACACGTGTCGGCCCAGGTCAGCTCAGTGCGCGAGGTGCTGCCGGGACGGGAGTATTTCATTCCCCAGACCATGCACAAGGAGAATCCTCTCACCGTATCCCAGACGGATTTCCTCCAGGCTCTGACATCGGCCCCCATGAAGGTTCAGAAGGCCCTCTACAACTGTTTTACAGGCATCAGCCCCATTATGGCTGAGGAGCTGTGCCACCTGGCCGGTGTGGATGCAGACCGGCCGGCCGCCGATCTCACTGAGGCGGAGCAGCTTCACCTGGCCCGCACCTTCAGCCTGATGATGGAGGATGTATCCGAGGGGCATTTCACCCCCAACATTGTGAGGCAGGGAGAGACTCCTGTTGAGTTCGCCGCCCTTCCATTGACCTGCTACCAGGATTCATCTGTGTACAGCGCAGAAAACTATGAGTCCATCAGCCGCCTGCTGGAGATATTCTACTCCTCACGCAGCGCCATAGGCCGCATCCGCCAGAAGTCGGTGGACCTGCGCAAGATCGTCCAGACAGCCCTGGAGCGCAATTATAAGAAATACGACCTCCAGCTGAAGCAGCTGAAGGACACGGAGAAGCGGGATAAATACAGGGTGTACGGAGAGCTTCTCAACACCTACGGATACGAGCTTTCCGGCGGGGAGAAGGATTTTAAATGCCTGAACTATTACACCAACGAGGAGATCACCATCCCCCTGGACACCCAGCTGTCCGCCAAGGACAACGCCAAGAAGCATTTTGACAAATACAACAAGCTGAAACGGACCTATGAGGCCCTGGTGGACCTGACCCTGGAGACCAAGCGGGAGATCGACCACCTGGAATCCATCAGCGCCTCCCTGGACATTGCCCTCAGCGAGAATGACCTGGTGCAGATCAAGGAAGAGCTGATGGAGTACGGCTATGTGAAAAAGCGCAGGGCGGGCGACAAGAAGCCCAAGATCACCAGCAAGCCCTTCCACTATCTTTCCTCCGACGGCTATCACATCTATGTGGGCAAGAACAATTACCAGAACGATGAACTGACCTTTAAGCTGGCCAATGGCAATGACTGGTGGTTCCACGCCAAGGGCATACCCGGATCTCATGTGATTGTGAAAACCGGCGGGGACGCTGAACTTCCGGACCGGGTCTTTGAGGAGGCGGGCAGCCTGGCGGCCTACTATTCCAAGGGCAGGGACGGCGAGAAGGTGGAGATTGATTACATCCAGCGCAAGAACATTAAGAAGGTGTCGCAGGCTGCCCCGGGATTCGTCATCTATCACACCAACTACTCTCTGGTAGCGGTGCCCAGATGCGTACTCAAAGAAGTGGAATAATGACTGTGCACAGATATGATTTTGTGATAAAATGAAAAAAAAACATGATACGGAGGTACTAAAGATGGCAGTGGTAACGCTTGGCAGCACGGGAATCACCGTGGACAAGAACGGGTTCGGTGCCCTTCCCATCCAGAGAATATCTGAGAAGGATGCAGTTTATCTGGTAAAAAAAGCATATGAGGGCGGTATTACCTTTTTTGATACGGCCAGGGACTATTCGGACAGCGAGGAGAAATTGGGCGTGGCCCTGAAGGGCATCCGTGACAAGGTGTTCATCGCCACCAAGACATCGGCGAAAAATGCGGAGGATCTCTGGAAGCAGCTGGAGATCTCCCTGGGGAACCTGCAGACGGACTACGTGGATCTCTATCAGTTCCACAACCCTTCCTTCTGCCCTAAGCCTGGGGACGGGACGGGTCTCTATGAGGCGGCGCTGGAGGCCAAATCAAAGGGAATGATCCGGCACATCGGTATCACCAACCACCGCCTGTCCGTGGCCAATGAGGCCATCGATTCCGGCCTTTATGAGACACTGCAGTTCCCCTTCTGCTATCTGGCCACAGACAAGGATTTAGAGCTGGTTGAGAAATGCAGCAAGGCCAACATGGGCTTTATCGCTATGAAGGCCCTGTCAGGGGGCCTGATCACCAATTCCAGGGCCGCCTACGCGTACCTGGCCCAGTATGACAACGTACTGCCCATCTGGGGTGTTCAGAGGGAACATGAGCTGGATGAGTTCTTATCTTATGTGGGGAACCCTCCCCAGATGACCGGGGACTTGAAGGAACTGATCGCCCATGACCGGGAGGAGCTGCTGGAGGACTTCTGCCGCGGCTGCGGCTACTGTATGCCATGTCCTGTGGGAATTGAGATCAACAACTGCGCCAGAATGTCCCTGATGATCCGCAGATCCCCCTCAGCAGGCCTGCTGACCCCGGAAGGCCAGGAGAAGATGAAGCTGATCGAACAATGCCTCCACTGCGGCCAGTGCAGCAGCAAATGTCCCTACAATTTGGACACTCCCGCGCTGCTGGAGAGAAATTTAAAGGATTATCTGGAGATCCTGGATGGTAAAGAATATTAGAGCGTTATAGGGCTGTGAAAAAATGGAGTTGAATGATTTAACTTCGTTTTTTCACAGTTTTTTTCTGGAGTGGAGTTATTATTTCTCATACCAACGTTACAAGCGAACCAACGCCCAACGAAAAACAGCCGGCCAGGATTTCTCCTGCCGACTGTTTTAATGTCACCGCTCACAAACCAATTAGGTCTCCCTAATTAGTTATACTTGCGCTTACGAGCCGCTTCAGACTTTTTCTTACGTCTTACGCTTGGCTTTTCGTAATGCTCTCTCTTACGAATTTCCTGCTGAATGCCAGCCTTCGCACAGTTTCTTTTGAATCTGCGTAAAGCACTGTCTAAGCTCTCGTTATCTTTAACAATTACGTTTGACATCGCTCACACCTAACCTCCCTCCAGTTGTGTACTTGTGCATAATACAACTGTTTGGGTATTTTTAGCACTGCTATGATTATAGC
>URUZ01000116.1 GCA_900551225.1 uncultured Clostridium sp. | reverse complement strand
CAACAAAAACAAACTGAAGCTGAACCCTGCCAATGTGCGGCTTCTTTGCAACCGGAATTTCGGCGTGGGCGCGGACGGAGTGCTGGAGGGCCCCATACTGGATGACGAGAGAATCTCCATGACGGTGTGGAACCCGGACGGCAGCATGGCTGAGAAGAGCGGCAACGGTGTGCGCATATTTGCCAAGTATTTAAAAGATGGGGGCTATGTGCAGAAGAAGGACTTTGTGATCCATTCTGCCGGCGGCCAGGTGACCATCCACTACCTGAATGAGGAGGGGACGCGGCTGAAGGCTTCCATGGGGAAGGTGTCCTTCTGGAGCAGCGATGTGCCGGTGGAAGGTCCCAGGCGGGAGATTATCAATGAGACCATGATCTTCGGCAGAATTCCATATCCGGTGACCTGCTTATCCATCGGCAATCCCCACTGTGTGATCCTGATGGATGAGATCTCCAGGGACCTGGTCTGCCGCATCGGCAGATACTCCGAGAGCGCCAAACAGTTCCCGGAGAAGATCAACACCCAGATTATGAAGGTGCTGGACCGCACCCATATCCAGACTGAGGTCTATGAGCGGGGAGCAGGCTACACGCTGGCTTCCGGCAGCGGCTGCTGTGCCGCCGCCGCTGCTGCGCACCGGCTGGGCCTGACTGATCCCAAGATGTTCGTCCAGATGCCGGGGGGGACCCTGGAACTGGAGATCCAGGAGGACGGCACCGTGCTGATGACCGGGGACGTGGGCTATGTGGGCACAATGAAGCTGGGAAATTCCTTTACGGAGCAGCTGCGCTCCATCAGGGATTGACAAATAAAAGTCCAACTGTTATATTTTCTCTAAGGGAGCGGGACTGCCTTGTAAGGCAGTTCCGTTCAATTGTAGTTGCACGCGGGAACAGAAGCCGCAGAGCGTAAGAGAGGGAGAAGAACAATGAGCAAATACAGTAAAGAGGATATTATCCGGCTGGTTCAGGAGGAGGAGGTGGAATTCATCCGCCTGCAGTTTACCGATATCTTCGGAATGCTGAAAAATGTGGCGATCACAGCAGGGCAGTTGAAGAAGGCGCTGGACAACCGCTGTATGTTCGACGGTTCGGCCATTGAGGGATTTGTGAGGATTGACGAGTCAGACATGTATCTGTACCCGGACCTGAATACATTTGAGATCTTTCCGTGGAGACCGCAGCAGGGAAAGGTGGCCAGGTTTATCTGTGATGTGTACGGGGTGGACCAGAAGCCGTTCTCAGGAGATCCCAGATATGTGCTGAAGCGGGCCATAGAGAAGGCCAAGGACATGGGCTATGTGTTCAATGTTGGCCCTGAGTGTGAATTCTTCCTGTTCCATACCGACGAGGAGGGCCGCCCTACCACCACAACCCATGAGACTGCCGGTTATTTTGACGTGGCGCCCATTGACCTGGCGGAAAATGTGCGCAGGGACATTGTGCTGAACCTGGAAGAGATGGGGTTTGAGGTGGAGGCCTCACACCATGAGATCGCCCCCGCCCAGCATGAGATTGACTTTCAGTATGAGAACGTGCTGCGCTCTGCGGACAATATTATGACCTTTAAGATGGCGGCCAAGACCATTGCCAAGCGCCATGGACTCCACGCCACCTTTATGCCCAAACCCAGGGAAGGCATTAACGGATCAGGCATGCACATCAACATGTCCCTGGCCGACGGTCTGGGCCGCAACATGTTCGTGGATGAGCAGGACTCTCTGGGCCTCAGCCGCACCGCCTACTGTTTTATGGCGGGTATTCTGCATCACATGAAGGCCATGACCATTCTCACCAACCCGCTGATCAACTCCTACAAGCGTCTGATCCCCGGATATGATGCGCCCATTTATATTGCATGGTCCTCCACCTCAAACAGAAGCTCCTTGATCAGGATTCCCTCATCCAAGGGCTCCAGCACCCGCATCGAGCTGCGCTGCCCGGATTCTGCCATGAATCCATATCTGGCGCTGGCAGCCTGTCTGCGCGCCGGCCTGGACGGGATAGAGAAGGAGATGGAGCTGCCGGAGTGCGTCCAGGGCAACATGTTCCTCATGGACCCTGAGGATCTGGAGAAACGTGGGGTAGAGCGGATTCCCGAGACTCTGGGAGAGGCCATCGAGGCCTACGAGGACAATGAATTTATGAAGGAAGTTCTGGGAGAACACATTTTCACTAAGTACCTGCAGGCAAAAGAGAAGGAATGGCGTGATTTCCGGGCCCAGGTTACGGACTGGGAAGTAAGCGAATATTTATACAAGTATTAAGCGCCGTCCTTGAGATAGCAGCGCGAAGCGGCGCATTTTGCCGTTTCCGTTCGGCGTACTGCTTACCAGGAGGTGAGATATGTGACGAACATTATTGTGGCGTTCTCCAAGCCCGAGGACGCAAGGAATATAAAAGGGATATTGATGCGGAATGGATTTCAGGTCGTCTCTGTCTGCACGTCCGGCGCCCAGGCTATCACTGCGGCGGAAAATATTAATGGGGGTATCCTGGTCAGCGGATACAGGTTTGAGGATATGCTGTTTGATGAACTTCGCCAATATCTGCCCTCTGCCGTGGATATGCTTCTGATCTCATCCCCCAGCAGGATGAGCGGCCAGAACGTCAAGGATGTGATCTGCCTGCCCATGCCTCTGAAGGTCCATGATATGATCAGCACCCTGAACATGATGGACCAGGCCCAGGCCCGCAGCCGCAGAAGGCTGAAAAACAGGCCGAAGGAGCGCAGCAATACGGAAAAAAATGTGATTGATGAGGCGAAAGCCTTATTGATGGAACGAAATAATATGACGGAATCAGAGGCCCACCGCTATATCCAGAAATGCAGTATGGACAGCGGAACCAACCTGGTGGAGACAGCCCAGATGGTGATCAGCCTGATCCATGTGTGAGGTATTGAGATGAAATTTACGAAGATGCAGGGCATCGGCAATGACTATGTGTATGTAAATTGTTTTGAGGAGACAGTGAAGAATCCCGGGGCCGTGGCCAGGTATGTCAGCGACCGGCATTTTGGCATCGGTTCGGACGGACTGATCCTGATCTGCCCCTCTGAGACTGCGGACTGCCGGATGGATATGTACAATGCGGACGGCTCCCAGGGGATCATGTGCGGCAACGGTGTGCGCTGTGTGGGCAAATACGCCTTTGACCACGGCCTGGTGCCCTCTGAGCGGCGGAGCCTGACCGTGGAGACCCTGGGTGGGATCAAGACCCTGGATTTTGAAGTCAGGGAGCAGAACGGCAGTCTGAAGGCAGTGACCCTGACCGTGGATATGGGCAGGCCACTTCTGACCTCTGGGCTGCCTGAGCCCATCACCGTGGACGGCCGGGAGTATGAGTTCGTGGGAATCGATGTGGGCAATCCCCACGCAGTGTATTTTGTGGAGGACCCGTACAGTCTGGATCTGGAAAAAATTGGGCCTTCCTTTGAGCAGCATCCGCGGTTTGCACCGGACCGGGTCAACACAGAATTTATCCAGGTGCTGGACAGCAGCCACATCCGTATGCGCGTGTGGGAGCGGGGCAGCGGGGAGACCTGGGCCTGCGGAACAGGAGCCACGGCCAGCGCGGCGGCAGGCCTGATGACAGGCCGCACGGGCAGCCAGGTGGAGGTTTCGCTGCGGGGAGGAAGCCTGATGATCCGCCTGGATCAGGAGACAGGCCATGCATTCATGACAGGTCCGGCGGTGGAAGTATTTTCCGGGGTTATTGACATTCCGGAAGATTTATAATATGATACCCTTGAAATTTAAGCAGAGAATAGCTCTCAGGGACCAGAGGCACGATGGTGTGCGGGTTCCTGGGAGTATTTTATTAAAGGCGGTAAACTGAGGAGGAATTGCCCCATGTTCAAGATCAACGAGAATTATTTGAAACTTCAGGGTAGCTATCTGTTTTCACAGATTGCGGGGAAGGTGGCGGCCTACCAGAAAGCCCATCCGGACAGAGAGATCATCCGCCTGGGAATCGGCGATGTGACCCAGCCCCTTGCCCCGGCCATCATCGCGGCCCTTCACCGGGCAGTGGACGAGATGGGGAATGGGGAGACATTTCACGGATACGCCCCGGATATGGGATACGGCTTCCTGAGGGAGGCCATTGTGAAGCATGACTATGAGGCCTGGGGCTGTCATGTGGAGGCGGACGAGATCTTTGTGTCCGACGGCGCCAAAAGCGACTGCGGCAATATTCAGGAGATCTTCGGGGAGTCCTGCAAGATCGCGGTGTGCGACCCCGTGTATCCTGTTTATGTGGATTCCAATGTGATGGCCGGAAGAACGGGAACCTATGACAATGTTTCTGAGAAATGGGCCGGCGTGATCTACATGCCCTGCACCGCAGAGAACGGCTTTGTGCCCGCCCTGCCCCAGGAGACGCCGGACCTGATCTACCTGTGCATGCCCGGCAACCCCACGGGAACCACCCTGACCAGGGAACAGCTGAAGGTGTGGGTGGATTATGCCAACCGGATGGGCGCCGTGATCCTATACGATGCAGCCTATGAGGCCTACATCACGGAACCGGATGTGCCACACAGCATCTATGAGATAGAAGGCGCCAGAACCTGTGCCATAGAGTTCCGGTCCTTCTCCAAGAAAGCCGGATTTACGGGGCTGCGCCTTGGCTTCACCGTGGTTCCAAAGGATCTGAAATGCGGGGACACGGCACTCCGTGACCTGTGGGCGCGCCGGCACGGCACCAAGTTCAACGGGGCCCCCTACATTGTCCAGAGAGCAGGGGAAGCCGTGTATTCGCCGGAGGGCAGCCGCCAGGTAAGGGAGCAGGTGGATTACTACATGCGCAATGCCCAGGTGATCTTTCAGGGGCTTAGGGATGCAGGTTACACGGTGTTCGGCGGGGTCAACTCCCCCTATATATGGCTGAAAACGCCGGAGGGGATGAGCAGCTGGCAGTTCTTTGACTTTTTGCTGGAACACGCCGGGGTGGTGGGAACGCCCGGCAGCGGTTTTGGACCCAGCGGCGAGGGGTATTTCCGGCTCACGGCCTTTGGGACCTATGAGAATACGGTGAAGGCAGTGGAACGGATCAGGGAAGCGAGGGTTTAGGAAAATGGATGATATTGACCGCAAGATACTGAGGCTTTTACAGAAAAATGCCAGGATGTCCTTAAAGACCATAGCGGAGAAAACATTTCTGTCCTCCCCTGCGGTGTCCGCCAGAATTGAACGGCTGGAGAGGGATGGAATCATCTCAGGATACCACGCCTGGGTGGACCCCATCAGGCTGGGATACCATATCCTGGCATTCATCAATCTGGATGTGCTGCCTGAGGACAAGCCCAAGTTCTATGCATATGCCGAGGGCGTGCCCAACATCCTGGAGTGCAGCTACGTCACAGGGGAGTTCTCCATGCTGATGAAGGTGGCGTTTCAGAGCACCATGGATCTGGATATATTCATCGGCCAGCTCCAGAAGTTTGGGAAGACCAGCACACAGATCGTATTTTCCACCCACGTGGGGCCGCGGGGAGTGGATGTAGACGAAATTTAGGGAAATATTTTCGGAATAATTCAGTCGGAACGGCAACTTTCAGGCAAATGCCACATATGGTATACTATGAACACTTGGCGAGGTCTTTCCGAGCCTAGTGTGAGTTACACCCTTTCACTTAATGAAATATCGAATTTAGTGAACAGGGTGCACTATGAACACAGTCCTATATGTAAAGGAGTGTCTGAAATGGCAGATATGAAGACAGTAGTCATCGACGCAGGCCACGGCGGGGAGAACCCCGGCGCTGTCTACATGGGGCGTCAGGAAAAGGACGATGCCCTCCGCCTGGCTTTGGCAGTTGGAAATATATTGGAACAGAACGGTGTAAATGTAGTATATACCCGTGTAAACGATGTGTTTGATTCACCCTTAGAAAAGGCGCAGATTGCCAACCGGTCCGGGGCTGATTATTTTATATCCATCCACCGCAACGCTATGCCCATACCTGGAAGCGCAAGCGGCCAGGAGGTGCTGGTCTATCAGGATGAGGGGGTGCCGGCCATTTTGGCGGAGAACATCAGCCGTAACCTGACTGAAGCGGGGTTCGCGGACCTGGGAGTCAAGGAGCGCCCGGGGCTGATTGTGCTCCGCAGAACTCAGATGCCGGCAGTGCTGGTGGAGGCCGGGTTCATCGATAATCCCGCAGATAACCAGTTTTTCGACAACAATTTTCAGAACATAGCCCAGGCTATAGCCGACGGTGTGCTGGAGACCATCCGTCAGCAGGAGATGGAGCGCCCGGAGTATTACCAGGTCCAGGTGGGAGCTTACAGGGACCGGGTGCCAGCGGAGCGGCTCCGCAATGAACTTGCAGCCAGAGGCCTTCCCGCCTTCCTGCTGTACGATGACGGGTATTACAAAGTGCGCGTGGGCGCGTTCCTCAACATGGATAACGCCGCCAATATGGAACGTATTCTGAGAAATATGGGATACCAGACGCTGCTGGTACTGGAGCGCGCGGTGTATTAAACCTGTATACGACATTTAACAAAAAGGTGAAACCCGGCTCCGCCGGCATTTCACCGCGCCCTGTTCCGCCGGGTCTTGTATCTCAGCGGCGGCAGGGCATTTTTATATTGCAGGGGAGGCCCACTCCTGCGCGGGAGCCTGTCCGCATATAATAAAGAAGGGGAAATCGCTTAAAACGGTGTGATATGCCATCTGTGTATGATATAATAAGAACATCAAAGAAGAGCACAAGGAGGATATGTCTATGAAGAATGGAAAAAGACTGGTAATTACCATTGGCAGGCAGTTTGGCAGCGGCGGCCGTGAAGTCGGCTCCAGACTGGCGGAGGATCTGGGAATCGGATTTTACGACAAGAATATCCTCCGCATGAACTCAGATGAGAGCGGAATCAAGGAGAGCTACTACCACCTGGCGGACGAGCGTCCTGGTAACAAGCTGCTGTACAAGATCGTCAAGGGGCTGACCCCGGAGAAGGGCGCGCCGTCCTTTGGCGCGGATCTGGTGTCCGCGGACAATCTGTTCCGTTTCCAGTCAGAGGTGATCAAGGGGCTGGCTTCTGAGGAGGACTGCGTGATCATCGGACGCTGCGCGGACTATGTGCTGGAGGGGATGGAAGGGCTGGTGCGGATCTTCCTCTACGCGGACATGGACTACCGGGTGGACAGGATTACTCAGCTTGGATACTATGATGCCAGGGATGTGAAACAGAACATCAAGCGCATGGACCGGGAGCGGAGGGATTACCACCGATACTATGCCGGCAAGGATTGGGAAAATCTGGAAAATTACGATCTGATGCTGAACACGGCCAGCCTGGGCACTGAAGGGACTGTGCGCGCGGTGAAAGAATACCTGAAAATCAAGGGCTATGAGAGCCATTTTACGGTTTTGTGAAAGATTTGCAGGAAAATGCCTGGTGAACATGCATTAAACAGGAGGTTGTGGATTATATTGTAGTAATCATGAAACAAGAGGTACTACATGGCTAATAACACAGAAACAGGATACAAAGGCCTGCTTCAGGTAAATGTTGTAAATATCCAGAACAATTTCCCCATTGAAAATGCACGGATCACCATTACATACAAGGGGGAGCCGGATTCCACAGTGGAGCGGCTGCAGACCAACAGCTCCGGCCAGACAGAGCAGGTGGCCCTGTCGGCTCCGCCGCTGGAGCTGAGCCTGGAGCCTCAGATCCTCCAGCCCTATTCAGAGTACAACCTGCTGGTGGAGGCTGAGGGCTTCGATCCCCTGGTGGTGTCGGGAACGGAGATACTGGCCGACTCCACGGCCCTTCAGCCGGTGGCTATGACGCCTCTGGGGGAGGTGCCGCCGGAGGACGCTGTCATTATACCGGACCACACCCTGTACGGCAACTATCCGCCCAAGATCGCGGAGGCGGAGATCAAGCCGGTCAATGAGAGCGGCGAGATCGTTCTCAGCCGGGTGGTGGTTCCTCAGACCGTGGTGGTCCACGACGGCGCTCCCACGGACAGCACTGCCAAGAACTATTACGTGCCCTACAGGGATTATATTAAAAATGTGGCCTCCAGCGAGATCTATTCCACCTGGCCCAGAGCCACCATCACCTCCAATGTGCTGGCCATCATGTCCTTTACGCTGAACCGTGTCTACACCGAGTGGTACAGGAACCAGGGCTATGACTTCACCATCACCTCCTCCACTGCATTTGACCATAAATGGATCTATGGCCGGAATATTTTTGAGAGTATCAGCCAGGTGGTGGATGAGATTTTCGACAACTACTTATCCAGGCCGGGAGTGCGCCAGCCCATTCTGACCCAATACTGCGACGGCAGGCAGGTCCAGTGTCCTGGATGGATGACACAGTGGGGAAGCTGTGATCTGGGACAGCGTGGCTACAGCCCCATTGAGATCCTGCGGCATTTCTACGGGGATACCATCTATGTGAATACGGCGGAGCAGATTGCCGGGATTCCGGCTTCCTGGCCGGGGTATGACCTGACCGTGGGAAGCTCAGGGCCAAAGGTGCAGCAGATGCAGGAGCAGCTGGATACCATTGCCACTGTGTATTCGGCTATACCAAGAGTGAACCCGGACGGTGTTTACGGACCTCAGACAGAGGCTGCGGTGCGTGAGTTCCAGTCCATATTCGGCCTGCCTCAGACTGGGGTGGTGAACTTTGCCACATGGTATAGGATCTCCCATATTTACGTGGGAATTACCAGGATAGCGGAGCTGGTGTAATCATCTGTTTTAAGGGATATAATAAGCGGAGAGGGAACGGGGATCAGCCCCGGGACTTCTCCGCTTTTTTACGGAACCTCCAGGGAGGTTAACATAATCAGAAAAAAATTCAGGATAAAACAAAAAAATTTAGCCTTTAAAGCCATTGCAAATTAATACAAAATACATTATAATTTTTACAATTTGGGCAGAAGTCAATCAGCCTGATATAAACAAGCGATACGTTGCAGAAGAAAGGACAGGTACCCCATATGAAAGCATACCTCATACTGGAAGACGGAACAGTATTTACCGGGACCAGCATTGGTTCAAAGAGGGAAGTAATCAGTGAAATTGTATTTAATACCTCAATGACCGGTTATCTGGAAGTCCTGACAGATCCATCCTATGCAGGACAGGCAGTTGTAATGACATATCCATTGATTGGTAATTACGGAATCTGCCATGCAGACATGGAGTCGAAACACCCTTGGCCGGACGGCTATATTGTAAGAGAATTATCCCGAATCCCCAGCAACTTCAGAAGCGGGGATACCATTCAGCATTTCTTAGAAGAACATGATATTCCTGGTATCTGCGGTATCGATACAAGAGCCCTGACGAAACTATTAAGAGAAAAAGGTACAATGAACGGCATGATCACCACTAAGGCGTATGCTGATTTTGAGGAGCCGATCAGCCGCATGAAGGCCTACACCGTGGCCGGTGTGGTGATGAAAACCACCACGGCGGAGAAGTATGTCCTTCCGGGAGAAGGCAAAAAAGTGGCGCTTATGGATTACGGCGCCAAGGACAACATTGCCCGTTCCCTGAATAACAGAGGCTGCCAGGTGACCGTATATCCGGCGGACACCCCTGCGGAGACTGTCCTGGCCGATCAGCCCGACGGAATCATGCTGAGCAACGGCCCCGGCGATCCCAAGGAGAATGTGGAGATCATCAGGGAGATTAAGAAGCTGTACAGCTCCGATGTGCCCATCTTCGCCATCTGCCTGGGACATCAGCTGATGGCACTGGCCAATGGCATGGATACCTACAAGCTGAAGTACGGCCACCGCGGCGGAAACCATCCGGTGAAAGACCTGGAGACCGGGCGGGTATACATTTCCTCACAGAACCATGGCTATGTGGTGGACACGGACAATCTGGACCGGAGTGTGGCTGTGCCGGCATTTGTCAATGTCAACGACAGCACCAACGAGGGACTGAAATATACGGGCAAAAACATTTTTACGGTACAGTACCATCCCGAGGCCTGCCCAGGACCTCTGGACTCCGGATACCTGTTTGACCGTTTCCTTAATATGATGGAGGTGAAGAACTAATGCCAAAGAATCCTGAGATTAAAAAAGTTCTGATGCTGGGCTCCGGCCCAATCGTCATCGGCCAGGCCGCTGAGTTTGACTACGCGGGCACCCAGGCCTGCCGCTCTTTAAAAGAGGAGGGCATTGAGGTGGTGCTGCTCAACTCCAACCCGGCCACCATCATGACGGACAAGGATATTGCGGACAAAGTGTACATCGAGCCGCTGACCGTGGAGGTCGTGGAACAGCTGATCTTAAAGGAGAAGCCCGACAGCGTGCTGCCCACCCTGGGCGGACAGGCGGGACTGAACCTGGCTATGGAGCTGGATGACGCCGGCTTCTTTAAGAAGCACAATGTGCGCCTGATCGGAACCACTGCCCTGACCATCAAAAAGGCAGAGGACCGGGAAATGTTCAAGGAAACCATGGAGAAGATCGGCGAGCCGGTGGCTCCCTCGGACATTGTGGAGGATGTGCAGCACGGCCTGGAGATCGCAGCCCAGATCGGCTACCCCGTGGTGCTGCGTCCGGCCTACACCATGGGCGGCTCCGGCGGCGGCATCGCCCAGAACCCGGAACAGTGCGCCGAGATCCTGGAGAACGGCCTGCGCCTCTCCCGTGTGGGCCAGGTGCTGGTGGAGCGCTGCATCGCCGGCTGGAAGGAGATCGAGTACGAGGTCATGCGCGACGGCGCGGGGAATGTGATCACGGTCTGCAACATGGAGAACATTGACCCCGTGGGCGTGCACACCGGCGACAGTATTGTGGTGGCACCCTCCCAGACCCTAGGGGACAAGGAGTACCAGATGCTGCGCACCTCTGCCCTCAACATCATCAGCGAGCTGGGAATTACCGGCGGCTGCAACGTGCAGTATGCCCTGAATCCGGACAGCTTCGAATACTGTGTCATTGAGGTGAATCCCCGTGTGAGCCGTTCCTCTGCACTGGCCTCCAAGGCCACAGGCTACCCAATCGCCAAGGTGGCGGCCAAGATCGCGCTGGGCTACACCCTGGATGAGATTAAGAATGCGGTTACAAAGAAAACATATGCAAGCTTTGAGCCAATGCTGGACTACTGCGTGGTGAAAATGCCAAGGCTGCCCTTTGATAAATTCATCAGCGCCAAGCGGACCCTGGGAACCCAGATGAAGGCCACCGGCGAAGTGATGAGTATCTGCAACAGCTTTGAAGGCGGGCTGATGAAGGCCATCCGTTCCCTGGAGCAGCATGTGGACTGCCTGCTGTCCTATGATTTCACCAATCTCACCGACAGCCAGCTGCGGGACCAGCTTGCCAAGGTGGATGACATGCGGATCTGGAGAATTGCAGAGGCGCTGCGCCGCGGGTTTACCTATGAGGAGATCCACGGGATTACCCGCATTGACCTGTGGTTCATCGACAAGCTGGCCATTCTGGTGGAGATGGAGGATGAGCTGAAGGCTGTTAAGGCAGGGGAGAAGGAATTGACCGTGGAGCTGCTTGCAGAGGCCAAGCGCATCGAGTTCCCCGACAATGTGATTGCGCGGCTCACCGGTATCAGCCAGGAGGCGGTTAAGAAGCTGCGCTATGACAATGATATCCGTGCGGCCTACAAGATGGTGGATACCTGCGCGGCGGAGTTTGCTGCGGAGACACCCTATTATTACTCCTGCTTTGGCAGCTTCAATGAGGCGGAGCAGACCACCGGGCGTAAGAAGGTGCTGGTGCTTGGTTCCGGGCCGATCCGGATCGGGCAGGGAATTGAATTTGACTTCTGTTCCGTGCACAGCACATGGGCATTCAGCAAAGAGGGCTATGAGACGGTGATTGTCAATAATAACCCTGAGACTGTGAGTACGGATTTTGATATTGCGGATAAGCTGTATTTTGAGCCGCTGACCCCTGAGGATGTGGAGAGCATTGTGGACATTGAGAAACCGGACGGCGCGGTGGTGCAGTTCGGCGGACAGACGGCCATCAAGCTGACCGAGGCGCTGATGAAGATGGGCGTGCCCATTCTGGGGACTGCGGCAGAGGATGTGGATGCGGCTGAGGACAGGGAGCGTTTTGATGAGATTCTGGAGCAGTGCCAGATCCCAAGACCTGCGGGCCACACGGTGTACACGGCTGAGGAGGCCAAGGAAGCGGCCAGGAAGCTGGGCTATCCGGTGCTGGTGCGCCCCTCCTACGTGCTGGGCGGCCAGGGGATGCAGATTGCAATCTGCGATGAGGATGTGGATGAGTTTATCGGGATTATCAATATGATTGCCCAGGAGCATCCGATTCTGGTGGACAAGTATATCATGGGCAAGGAGATTGAGGTGGACGCCATCTGTGATGGGACGGATATCTTGATTCCCGGTATTATGCAGCATATTGAGCGGACGGGAATCCATTCAGGGGACAGCATTTCCGTGTATCCGGCACAGGATCTGACACAGGAAAATGTTGATACGCTGGTGGATTATACGGAGAAGCTGGCCAGGGCCCTCCATGTAAAGGGAATGATCAACATCCAGTTTATTGTGGATGGGGATGATGTGTATATTATTGAGGTGAACCCAAGGTCCTCGCGAACAGTGCCGTATATCAGCAAGGTGACCGGGATTCCCATTGTGCCGCTGGCTACGCAGATTATCTGCGGCCACAGCATCAGGGAGCTGGGATATGAGCCGGGGCTGCAGCCTGCGGCCGATTATATTGCCATTAAAATGCCGGTGTTCTCTTTTGAGAAGATCCGCGGCGCGGACGTGAGCCTGGGACCGGAGATGAAGTCCACGGGCGAGTGCCTGGGTATCGCAAAGACATTTAATGAGGCGCTGTATAAGGCATTTGAGGGGGCTGGAATCCGGCTTCCCAAGTATAAGAATATGATCATGAGCGTAAGGCACAGTGAGCAGGAGGAAGCGGTGGATATTGCACGGCGGTTCGCGGCTGTGGGGTATAAGATTTTCGCCACAAGGGGGACGGCCAGGACGCTGAACGCCCATGGGGTGAAGGCCTATGAGACCAACAAGATCGAGCAGGAGTCGCCCAATATCCTGGACCTGGTGCTGGGCCATCAGATTGACCTGGTGATTGATATCCCGCCCCAGGGAGCTGAGAGAAGCCATGACGGGTTTATTA
>URUZ01000115.1 GCA_900551225.1 uncultured Clostridium sp. | reverse complement strand
TCTATAAACTACGCTTTAATTTACTTTTTACAAATCACATGCTATAATAAATAGTCAGAATTTCTTTTCTGGGGATTGAAAGACTTGTTTGTTTGATGTAGGAAAAGAAAAAAGCAGCTATTGTAAACTTCTAGTTCATAATAGCTGCTTTTACTTTTTAGTTTTGTTTTCTCATTAAGGGTGCTTCACCCCACCGGATACCCAATCTTCAAAGTCTCCCCATCCAGCGACACCCCTTTGCTCCTCGTAATCGGCAGCTTCTGCTCCGCGCTGAATCCAATGGTCTCACCGTCCCGCAGCGTCACATTCTCAGCCAGCACATAGTACACCATATCCAGCAGGAATCCGCGTACATCCTGGGGATCGGCCTGGACGTTCAGCACTTCCATCTCATCCTTGCCAAAGATCTTCATCCCATAGGTGTAGCTGTTCCAGCCGCCCTCTGTCCGGTATAGTCCGAAGTAAATCCAGTTCAGTACCGGCAGCCCGCCGTCCTTCATCATCTCCGCCCCTTCTATATAGAACTGGGGCTGGAATACGGTTCCGCTGGTGTACACGCCCAGCACTGTCTCCTGCTTACAGCAGGATGCAATGATCTTCACAAAGAGCTTCCCACGTTCCTGCAGCGGCGTCTCTTTCCCCAGAATGGCCACCATCAGGTGGGCCCGGTGGGATTTGGCGGTCTCCACGGCCTCTGGCCACATGTAATTGTTGGCGGCGTTCGCCTCTGCCTCCCCGCCAGGCACAGGGGCCTCCATCAGGCTCACCGCTGCCATCATGCCATCGACATCCCAGACAAGGGGATCATTTTCCACCCCTTCACACTCGCACTCCAGCCCCCAGTCCGCCTTCATATCCGCCTTAAACTTCTCAGGGTTGTACACCGGTTCGGACAGCAGCACAAATCCCACGAAAGAACCGGTGTCCCCTTCCTCCTCTTGGCTGCCCTCCTCCGCTTCTTTTGCCCTGTCCATCCAGTATTGGCGTACCATCTCCACCATGGCAATGGCTTTTTCTTCTGCGGTTGACGGGTCGTATGGCTCCATCTCACTGTACACATGGCCGCAATGGTCCGTCTCCTCCGGCTCATATCCGCCGCAGACGCCCAACAGCCATTTGCCCAGCAGGCCCTTCTTATATTTAAACATGTAATAATGCATATCGTGCAGATCAAATTCTCCTGCCGGCTCGATCCTGGCCGGCGCTTTTCCCAGTTCCTCCGGATGGGACAGCCACTCTGCCATGGCTTCCATTGCCGCATTTTGCTGCTGATTCATCATTTTTTCTCCTCGTAATTTTCTGTCTGCTGCACAATCTCCTGATCCTTTACCACCTTTAATTTCCGAAGCAGTTCATAGCTGCCAAAACGCTGTTCCTCCCCGGTGCATGTCACAGTAATCAGGAACAAGGACGGCCCGGACACAGCCTTACAGAACACCTGGATACAAGGCTCCCCAGCATCACAGGTCGCCCCAGCTTCACAGCGCTCCCCACCCCCGTCACCGTCCAGCTCCTTCCAGCCCCAGCGGGCCCGGCCGTATTTCATATCCAGATCTTCCAGATCCTTCATCCCTTCGAAGCCCCCATCCAGCACCGCCTCGCCCTCGCGCAGACGGTAGCCATTGATCCGCCACTCAGGGCTGCCGGCCTCTCCGTCCCACCAGAGATCGCAGCTCCTGCCGTTCTCCCCCTCCTCCTGCTCATATAAATAAGAGCCGGGAAGTGTCAGGCGCAGAACGCCATAACTGTAGGTCACATGGCCTCTGCGGTAGCCCACAGGATACTGGTTCTCCATCTCCTGAGTATCATCCGGAATGACCGGCTCCCTGCCGTCCAGACTGCACAGCAGACGGTAATCCCCGGCCGGCACAGGCAGCCTGGGGTCCATCCGGATGGCCCTTTCCAGCTGATCCAGGATCGTCCTGTTGCACAGTGCATCCTGTTCACTCCTGGCAGATGGGGCAAAACAGCATTTTTCCCACATCAGATTCAGGGCGCAGTTTCTGTAGTACACGGCGTCCTGCTCCGGCTGGTTCCACAGGAAGAAACGGTCGGCCAGCCAGCCGATCCCCAGGCTCTGCACTGCCTTCACCATACTGGAAATGTGGAAACGGCCCATGGGAGTCACCACCGTCTCCGGAATGTCCTCCGGCTGGTACTGATCCAAATCCCAGCACAGGCAGAGGTTGCTGTATTCCCCTGAATCCTGGCGTTCCCTGCACACGTTAACCAGCATCTTCAGCCAGGCGTAGAAATGTTCCTCCCGCAGCCTTTCGAAATCCCGGTGATTGTAGTAGTCCGTCTCATCTGCCACCGCCAGCCCTTTTAAAGGTCCGTTCCCCAGTGCCTCCACAAAATCCACAGCCGCCTTGTGGAACCCCGCCCCCGCCGGTGTGGAATAGCACTCCCCGGAAATATTCCATTGGCCCATGATTCCGCCCTCATGTTCCCAGTTTATGGAAATTCCTCCCATGGGACAAAAGTCTACCCACAGGCCGCCATTGCTCTCCTGCACACTGTACCCGTCCCGGTCTGCCAGGGTATGAACAGCCTGTAATAAGGGTTCCTTCCGCCTTGTCTGGGCGGTAAATGAAAAATGTATGCTCATGCCTGTTCCCCCCGTTTGAGGCAGACGCTTCCCACATTGCGGCGGAAGGTATGGAAAAATGCCTCCTCAACCTGCTCTCCCCTGAAGATCTTCACAGCGGCGTCCAGCACCTCAGAAAGATCCCATCCGATAAAATCCAGATAGCCGTACACTGTGCCGGTTGCGCCTCCCAGGAATGTCACCGCATCCCCTGCTTCCCTTTCGATCCCCTGTTCAATCAGGTCCCGGAGATCCAGGATCTGATCCCTCGGGATTCCCTCCAGCGGATAGTAGAAGAAGCCCGGGACCGCTCCATCCATATGAAAATCCTCCATCACAGTATCTTCTCCCCGTAAAAACCTGCCGACCAGGGGAACACAGCATGTGGACCCGGCGAATACATCGTCCCGCAGTTCCCAGTCCTCCTCCTTGGACGGCTCCTGCTGGTAGGCAGTGTACCACTGGCACAGTTCATCGGCTGTGATGGGGCGGTTCTGCCGCTCCGGGTCAATCTCTTTCCCTATATAGGAGTCCAGTTCATCCAGGCAGATATTCTCCCCCTCCTGAGGCCTGCTCACCAATTCCAGATAGCCCACATAGCGGATCGCACCGATTTCCCCGATCGCCTGGTCCAGCAGAATGGCCATCAGAGAATAGGCCTGGTTCTCATTTTCCTCCAAAAGGGACGTCAGCTTCTCACAATATATGGTCAGCCCCACCTGTTTATCCTCCAATGCTTCCACCCACACCAGCGCGTCGGAGGTGGAAATACTCTGGTCGTACATACACAGCTCAAACCCCTGGCTGGGCTGCCGTCCTACATGGATATTCCAGTTTTCGAAGATCTCCTCCGGGGCGTGGTTTTTGAAATACACCAGTTTGAACAGCCTGGCCCTGTCCCCCTCCGCCGACAGGATCAGCTCGTACTTGCTGCCGTTGTACCCCATCTCAAAGTACAGTTCCTGAAATGCAGGCTCCAGCAGCTGATGGCATAGCTCCACCACCTCCTCCTGCTGCTTTGCATCGATCATCTCCCGCAGACGCGCCTCTCCTTCCAGAAATGACTGCCAGCCCTCCTCCGTCCTTTTCCGGAAGGGCTTCATGGAATTGGGGAGGGTCAGCACTCTGCTGCAGTTCCTGATCAATTCCTGGGTGTCCTGGTCCCCGGGCCGCAGCTCCAGCGCCTTCTCAAAATAATGCCTGGCACTCAGCTCCCGGTCCAGATAATAGAGGGCGTAGCCCTTGCGGAAATTCCAGTTGTGATCCTCGGCCAGTTCCTCCTCCACAGAATCCAGAAGCTCCACCGCCTTTTTTAACAGGTGCCTGTCCTCCGGGCCGGCCAGGTTGTTATAAGCCCTTGCCAGCTGGCTCACCAGATCCGGCGTCTGTTCGCTGTCAGGCAGTGCTTCGATGGCATCGATGATCTTCTGGTACTCGTCCTCCTGGTGCCACGTTTCCAGATTGTGCAGCAGTTCCTGGGAAATGTTGTTGTCTAGGGATTTCATATGCATTTTCCTCCATTTTTCTAATCTGCTTATCATTATATAATGGCCTGGCAGCTACTCACTGCCGGGCTTTTTTTTGCTCGAAAAAGCCACTGCTGGCAAAATAATATGTAATGGTTCCGTCACCCAGCCGTGTGCCGTCTGCCTGCCGCAGCTCAAACCGGACCGGTACGGCTTCCCGCACGTTTCGCAGACTCCGCGAATCCGTCTGGGAGCGCTGATATCGTGGCCGCACCAGGGGCATCTTTTGTCAATTGCCAGCATGAGGGCCTCCTTTCTGGATTGGGGAACAGTTTTTTTCATTATACCATCTCCTCCTATAAATTCCCATTCATTTCCATCCAATTTCACAGCTTATTAAAACAGGCGCGGCTCCCCGGGCATTTCTGCCCGCCTGGAACCGCGCCTAATTGGCTTCTTTTATTTGTCACTGCTCATTCTTCCACCTGGATCTCCAGCCCCTTCACGAACTTTCTGTCCATATCGTGTCTGGCCTTGCGGTTCTCCACACTGTCAAAAATGATGGAAAAATCGTAATCCTCCGGGTACAGCTGGGAGGCCGCCACCTTCAGTTTCAGACGTTTGTGGCTGATCAGCACTTTCTCCTTCTTCACCTGGACCAGCACATTTCCATTCTCGTCATCCGGCTTTACCACGATCCCAATGGTCTGGTCCGGCTGCACCAGCACGGAATCTCCCCGCGAAAAGCTGGGCAGCTTCATCTCCCGCGCCTGCCGCGCCTGCTGTTTCACCAGCTTTGGCGCCTGCTGCTTGCGGATGTGTTCCACCCCGTCTCTGCCCAGATGCAGCTCCTGCTCCATCCCGGGCTTCAGCGCTCCATAGGCCGTTTTTGCAGCCATGCGGATCATATCGTCCGGCATTCCCAGACGCTTGGCGATGTAGAGAGCACAGCTCTCCCCCGCCTTTCCGATCTCCAGCCGGTACAGGGGCTTTAAATTCTCCCTGTCAAATGCCATCCTGGCGTTGAGGATCTCCTCATATTTCGCAGCATAGGTCTTTACCTCCGGGTAGTGGGTGGTCACCAGGAACAGGCAGCCGCAGGTCCGCAGCTGCTCCAGTATGGAGACCGCGATTCCCATCCCCTCCGCCGGATCTGTGCCGGAGCCCAGCTCATCCAGGATCACGATGCTCTCCCTGGTTACCCGCTTCAGGATCTCCAGCACATTGCCGATATGGGCCGAAAATGTTGACAGATTGTCCTCTATATTCTGGCCGTCCCCAATGTCGCAGAGCACCTGGTTGGCCATGCAGATATCAGCCTCCTCACAGGGCACATGAAGTCCGCTGGTTCCCATTAAGGACAGCAGCCCCACGGTTTTGATGGCCACGGTCTTTCCGCCTGTGTTTGGTCCTGTGATGACCACGCCCCGCTGGCCGCCTCCCAGCTTAAAGTCTAACGGCACGCAGTTCTCCGCCGGCAGCATGGGGTGTCTGGCCTTTACCAACCGGATATTTCCCTCCGTATTGATGGCCGGCTCCACTGCTTTTAAATCAGCGCTCAGCTTGCCCTTGGCAAAGATGTAGTCCAGCTTCACCAGCATTTTCAGATTCTCCCTAAATGACGGCTCCTGCAGGGCAATCCGGTCGCACAGCTCGTAGAGTATGCGGCGTACCTCACAGTCCTCCTCAATACGGCGCAGCTCAATCTCCTCCCGCAGCCCCGCCAGCGCCGCCGGCTCGATGAACACGGTGGCGCCTGTAGCAGACTGGTCCACCACGCTTCCCGGCACCTTGCCCCGGTGTTCCCTTTTCACGGGCAGGCAGGTCCTTCCGCTGCGCTGCACCACAAAGTTCTCGGCCATAAAGGATTTCCCCGACCGGAGCAGCGTCTCCGCCTTCTGCTTGATCTTATCTTCCAGAGCGCCCATATCCCTGCGGATGTTCCGAAGTTCGTTGGAGGCGTGGTCATCCACCATTCCCGAGCGGATGGACTGGGCGATCTCCTCCCTCAGTTCTTCCATGGGAGTCAGATTTTCATCATAAAATGCCAGGGATATCTGAAAGCCTCTGCCCCTCTCCAGATATGCCTTCATCCTGGTAACCGCCGCCAGAAAGGTTCCAATCTGTTCGATCTCCTCCGGCAGCAGCAGGTCCCCCTTCACCGTCTGATCCAGATATTCCTCCACGTGATCCATGGAAGGAAGAGGCGGCTGGCCCAAGGCGTCTAACATCTGCCTGGCCTGGGTGGTATCCTTCATATTTTTGCGCAGCTCGCTCTCCCCCATGTAGGGTGAAAGCTGACCCAGCAGCTCCCTGGCAGCCTCTGAGTTCGCCCTCTCTTTTAACTGCCTGATTATGTCTGTAAATCCTAATGTCTCAAATGTTCTGTTCATTGTATCTGTTTCCTCTCGATCATATGATTTCCTGTTATTTCCAAATTAAAAATGACGGACAATAAAAAAACCTATGCGGCATCCATAACCGGACGCATCACATAGGTATTAACCATTGATTTGATGAGGGTCTGTCATGGATTTAGGTACAGCAAATAAGCCTCCGGCGCGCCGGATATACACTGCCACCTATGCATAAATTATCTATTCTCCATCACAGATACAATTAACAAAAAACACACTCCTCTAAAAATTGATGGTATCAATATAGCAGGTATACAGGGAAATGTCAACCCCGGATCAGCCCTACTTTTTCACATCATTATAAAACGCTTTCAGCTCCTCCTTCACCTCCGGCGGCAGATCACGTTTCCTGATCCCGCGGATGGCTCCCTCGAAGGAATACAGCCTGTGAATGCAGGCGGAGCTGTCAATGGCAAGGATTTTCAGCCACGCCTGGCGGCTGCCCATCTCCTCCAGCTGAGCCAGTGTGGTGATCCCCACCTGGTTTAGCTGGGCCTCCACCACTGGCCCTATGTTGGGTAACTTTGACAATTCTCCCATGATTTACCTCCTAATATTTTTTGCACAGGCGCCTGTAGATCACAATGCCCGCAATATACTGAAATACCATGTACAGCCCCAGATAGATGATCAGAACCCTGAAATTATATCCGTCCACCAGTGCCTGTAAAATACCGCACACCATAATCGTAACAGCACAGACGATGATGCCCAAGGCATATGCATATCGCCCGGCCCTGCACCTCAGCTGCTCCTTCCGCTCGTCATGGAGGTTGATATTCTCCTGCTCCAGCTTCTCCTTGTAACGCTCAGTGTTAGCAGGCCTGTTCCAGTAGTAATACTTCCAGAGCATCGCCGCCGCTGACCCCATAAGCCCAAAGGACATGCCGAACAATGTGCTTCCCAGCTTGTTTTCCACCAGAATACTGGCCGCCAGGCCTATGATTCCGATTGTCATGTAGATTAACCCTATCTTCCTGTTGTTCTTATTCATTCTGGTCTCTCCTTTCATAAGTGAAGATCTCCTCAATCGGCAGATTAAAAAAGTCAGATAACACAAATGCCAGTTCCAGCGATGGGTTGTACTTCCCCGTCTCAATGGAACTGACGGTCTGCCTGGAGACTCTGATTGCCTTGGCGAATTCCTCCTGGCTCAGCCCCTTTTCCTTGCGCAGCTGCTCAACTCTGTTCTGCAAATGTGCCACCTCTTTTCTATAAATAGATTTGTAAAGGTTCCTTTACATTTTGATTATAACACGGTTGACTGTATATGTAAAGGTTCCTTTACAAAAAATATAATTAAAATACCTGCACCCTAACTATCCATAGGAAATGCAGGTATCCCACATCATCGTATCACCGCTCCGTATTCAGTTTGTGGCTGCTCTTATCCTGATACATGCGCTCATCCGCAAGCTTTACAAGGGTCTGGTAATCCTCCCCATCCTCCGGGTAAAATCCGCAGCCCACGGAGAAGCACACAGGAACCTGCATCTGGTTGCTTAAGAACACCTGGCAGCCTTTCTTTGCCTTGTAAAACATTTCCAGATCTTCCCGGAGAGCTGTCTGTCCCTCATAGCCATAGGCCATCAGCACGAATTCATCTCCGCCCAGCCTGGCGGCGATCTGTCTCCTGGCCGGACAGGCGCGCGGGTCAAGCGAGGCAAACATCTGGCGTTCCAGATACCGGGCGGCAAACGGTTCATGCGCTGTGATTCTCTCGGCGCGGACTACACGGAGGCGGCGATCTGTGAACGGATTACCGGCGTCCGTCCGGCTCCGGCGAAGCGGAAGGCGGCACCTGACGCCCCTCAAAGCCCAACCTGCTGATTGACATTCAGGCAAAATTACATCAGTCCCACTCCCCCGGCTTCGAGCGGTGGGCCAAGTTATATAACCTCAAGGAGATGGCAAAAACGCTGCTCTATTTGCAGGAGAACGGGCTGGAAAACTATGACGCGCTGCTGGCGGAAAACAAAAAAACCTACCCGGAGCTGAAACAGGCGCGGGCAAAAATGATAGAGCTGATGACGGCAAAATCTCTGCTCCAGGCTGTCCGCTTCCATTACTCCGCGCTTTCTCCGCCATCGGGGGCCTGTCCGATCAGCCCCAGCTCCTTTGCTTTCAGCACGGCGTCCATTGAGCTGTTCACCCCCAGCTTTTTATAGGCCAGGGACGTATGGGATTTGATGGTGGGAATACCAAGGCCCGTCATTTCGGAAATCTCCGCGTTCTTGTAGCCTTGGGCAAGCAGCGTGAGCATCAGCGTCTGCTGCTTTGACAGCTTGACGGGCTGGTCCGTCTTACCGCCTGCTTCCGCCAGGTACCCCTTGTGGCTGATGCCGAAGCTGTGCGCCGCAAGCATGACGGCATTTACATAGGCGCGGGTAAGGGGGCCGGTATATTCTTTGCCGCCCACTTTGGAGAGGATACGTTTCAGGACGGGCACCACGGCCTCGCCCTCATCGGCAACCACCCGGACAAAGCCGTAGGGCTGCAATACTTCCAGCGTTTCGGTAAGCTCGGCTTCCGCTTCCTTCTTCCGGTTCCGCGTCCAGTACAGGGCCGCGAGGATTGCCCCCGCTTCGCACCTGTCCAGCAGGCGGTTTAAGTTCGTTCCAAACTCCCGCAGCAGAAGCAGATAGCGCAGGGCGTTTTCCACATCGCCCAGCGCGGCGTAGGCCCGCGCGGTGGTGAAGTGCTGGAAGGAGCGGAAAAACTCGATATGTTCCGTGTCAGTGACGTAATATTGCGCCAGCCATTCCCGCGCGGCGGTTTTGTCCCCGTCAAATAGCGCCCATTTCGTGCGGTAGGCGGTCAGGTTCGGCAGGAAATATTGGGCGGATTCCCCCGCAAACGCGGCCAGGGCGTCCATCGCTTTTCCGGCTTCTTCACAGCGCCCCATCTGCCAGAGGATACTGTGCTGGAGGACCATCACGCAGATACGCCCGTCCGGCTTGTTCTCCGGACCGATCAGGCCCAGGACTTCCGTATTCTTTGCAAGCGCGGCTTCAAGCTGGCCGCGCTCATAAGTAAAGGATACCTGAATGCCGGGGCGCAGATACTCCCATTCCCGCCCCAGCAGCGGCGCAAAGGTGCAGTCGATCTGATCCAGTATCTTCGGGTTTTGCGCAATCTCCGAGTAGTCCCGGTTGCTGCGGTGCATATAGGGGAGGTTGTGGGTAAAGGAGGCGATGCTGGTGGCAAGTCCCGCCTGTGTATAGTTCTTCAGCACCCCGCCGAACAGATGGAACAGCGTGACCTGGGTTTTCAGCGATTTCCGGTAGTCCACATGGAAAGCCAGCATTGCAAATTCCACAAACTCATTGCCCGCTTTGGCGATGCGCGGCAGGTTGCGGATAATAGCGTCCATGTGCTTCGCGTATTCTTCAAAACAACTGGTGAGGTAGTAATACCAGGCGTACAGGACGTGCAGCACCGGCGCTTCGCGGGAGGCGCGTTCCGGGAGCGGATTTTGGAAAAAGCCGTGCAGGAAATCCGCGTAATCGGCCACGCCGTTTTTGTGGCCCCGGAACAGAAAGAGGAACAGAAAATTGTCCGTCCCCCTGTAGTCGCCGCTCTGAAGCCAGAAGCGCAGCGCGCGGGAATAGTCCTCGTGGTCTTTGTAATACCGAGCGGCGGTTTTATACAGCATGGCCTCGTTCGTACCGGACGATTTTAACTGCTTTTGCAAAAATTCCTGGAACAGATGGTGGTAGCGGTAGGTGTCCCCGTGCAGGCGGCTCAAAAAGGAATTGGAACGGCTTAACTCCTCCATGACCGCATGGGCGTCACCCCTGCCGGACAGGGCGGCGGCCAGCTCGGTGTCAAACTCATCGGCGATGGAGGTGCGCATACAGAACTCCCGCAGCCCCTCGTCCCAGGCGTTCCAGGCCAGATCCTCAAAGAAATGGGCGAAGCCGTCCCCGCCGCCCCCGGCTGCCTTCCCGGAAAGCGCGATGGCGTTCACACCGATGGCCCATCCGTCCGTCGCCATATACACAAGCCTTGCCTCGTCCGGCGTCAGGAAGTGTCCCAGCGTATTCAGGTACCGCTTGATTTCCGATTCCGTGAAGCGCAGGGCTTCCCTGTGAATGATGTCTTTCTTTTCGTCTTTGACAAACGGCAGAAGCTCCGGCGGGATTTCACCCCGCGACAGAATAAAAAAGGTGAACGTGTGGGGCAGGCGGCGCAGGATCATGGGCAGGGATTTACTAATTTCCCCATTGGTAATCATGTGGAAGTCGTCCAGCACGATGACATGGCGGTCGGTCTTTGGGTGCAGCTCACTGAGCAGCTCCACCGTATGCTCCACCGGCGTGGCGGAAAAGGCCGGGTCCGTCAGGATACGCTCCAGATTCCCATTGTCAGGCTGGAGGGAATACAGGCCGGTGGCAAGGAGCTTATAAAACACCGACGGGGTATTGTCGTAGCCGTCCAGCCCAATCCATACCGGCGTATGCCCGCTTTTTTTCAGCCACAGTAAGGTGGTCACCGTTTTGCCGCTGCCGCCCTGGGCGGACACGAATACAAAGCCGTCCGCCGCCGCCTCGTCAAAGCGCGTCAGTAAACTTTTACGCGGCGCGCAGACCTCCGGGAGCCGGGCGGGGGTAAATTTATCACTCAAAAAAACTGGTTTTGCCGTCATTTCCTCATACTTCCCTTTCTGGTGGCAAAAAAACCTCAACCTTTTTCCAGTTCAGTATAGCACAAATTAAAAAAATAAAGTTGAAAAAACCTCATACCGGATGATTTTATTTTTTTTGACCTTATGGTACGCTTGATTTAGAAAGGCGGTGGAGATATGGATATTCAGGAAAGCGCGTATGATCTTTCAGTGCGGATCGCCGAAGCCGTGCGCTATTTGAAGGAGAAGGCTGAGGGATTCCCTCTGGGCGGCAAGCTGTTGGACTGCGGCGTCAGGGCAGGAATCTCCGCACGGGAGGGAGACTTAAAAGCCGCCTTGGATTATGTGCGTCAGGCGGACTATATCCTGGAGATGGCGGTGAAATCCGGCTATCTGTCAGAGCGGCAGAGCCAGCCCATCCGGGCGGATTGCGCCGGGCTTCTGACGGCGCTGGAGGAGGCGGGGCGTTTCCAGTGACAAGAAAGGGACATGGGATAACGCAAATCAGGTTTTTCACACAAGGGGGGAACCCCTTGTGTGGTGTGTATCAAAGATACACACCACACGATAATTTTTATCTATCTGCAAGGAGGGAACACTGATGATGCAGAAAAGAAAAAGACTATGGGCAATGCTTTTATCCGCCGCGTTGATTGTGACGCAGCTCCCGGTGGTAGCGATGGCGGAGAATGATGTGCCGGAGGATAAGGTGAATTTCGCCGCAGGCGAAAGAGAGGATGGCCTGGGCCACGGGAGTATCGCGTCCTTTGATGAGCTTCCCAGCGGCGTTAAAAAGCAGACTGTGACCGTGGGGACATCGCTTTCGGAATTGAATCTGCCGGACTCGGTGACGGCAACGGTCTATCGTGTGACAGAGGATACAGTCATTCCAGACAAGGTGAATGGCGTCGAAGCCGACAGAGAGGGCGGCCTGGGGCGCGAGGACGGCTCGGAGGACGAAAGCGGCGATTCTTCCACCGCCACCCCCAGTGACGCAAAGGAAAATGTTTCGGAGAACAGTTCCAAAGATTCTTCCATAAAGGACAGCGGGGAAACGGTCGCGACCGTCACCACGTCCACCGAGGAAATTCCCGTGACATGGGGCGACGGCGAACCGGCCTATAACGGCGACACAGAGGGCAAGTATGTATTCACGGCGGATGCGGGCGGCTATGCCCTGTCAAGCGGTGCGAAGCTGCCGCAGATCACCGTGACGGTGACGGCGGAGACTGTGGAAAATACGACAGGAACCCCGCCAACAGAAACGGAACCGCTCCCCTGCGCAAAGACCGAGGGCTGCACTTTGGAGGACGGGCATGAGGGCGCGTGCGACGCGCCAATGCTGTTGGCGGCAAATGCCGAATACGCCCCCGGCGATGTGGCGGTGATCAACGGCATCATCGAAAACAACGGTCTTACATGGACAAAGAACGACCCCGGCAGTTGGAATACGAGTGTTGTCCCCGTCCCCTATCTGAAATGGGACGGCAGCGCGCCGAAGCGGGTCAAAGAATTAAAAATATACAGCAGCGGCTTAACCGGCACGTTGGACGTGACCGGGCTGACCAGCCTGCAAATCCTGGACTGCTCCGACAACAGCCTGGACGACCTGAACGTGACCGGCCTGACCAGCCTGCAACTCCTGGACTGCTACAGCAACAGCCTGAACGACCTGAACGTGACCGGCCTGACCAGCCTGCAATACCTGTACTGCTACGGCAACCCCTTCCAGAACTTAAAGCTGCCGGGCGGGGAGGAATTGACGGTGGCCGTTTCTCCGGCAAGCAGCGGTAAAGTGATGTTCAACCACGACCAATCCCAAAGCCTTCTCTCTGACAAAAGCGTCACCCTGACCGCCACAGCGGAACCCAGGTATACCTTCGCCGGCTGGACGGGCGGCGCGGGCGGCAGCGACGCAGACAACAGCTTCACCATGCCGGGGAACGCCACCATCGTCACCGCCAACTTCCACTACACGGGCGGCGGCTCCACAGGCGGCGGAGGCGGTTCAAATTCCACATATAAACCGCAAAGCAGCTACACAGTGGCGGGCGACAGCATCAGCCAAACTGTTTCCCGCTCAGACTTAAAG
>URUZ01000114.1 GCA_900551225.1 uncultured Clostridium sp. | reverse complement strand
GGTATACATGCCGGTGAAGGACGACTGTATATCGGCGGCCAAGGTGGAGGAGTTCGAGGAGTATCTGGACACCGCCGGGGCGGTGGCGGTGAAGGAGCGGATTAACAGGCTGAAGCTGCCCTATCACAACAGCTTCGGCCGCCGGGAGACCTATATGGAACAGCTGCTGTGGGGGGAGCTGGGTGACTATGTGCGGCAGCTGCTGCGGGGCGGCCGGGGGAGGGAACTGTGAGTGCGGGAAGGCGGAGCTAGGGCCAGCGCCCGCCGGGAGGTGAGCAGATATGGAGACAGAGAAGGATAAACCCATGGAGGGCGTCAGAAGCAGGCTGCGGCGCAGGATTGTGGAGGAACTCAATGAACGGCGTCAGGTGGATGATGAGGAGCTGAACGAGATGATCGACCAGGCAATAGTGGAGACCGGCAGGGAACTGTATCTTCCCCTTAAGGAGCGCCTGTGGCTGAGGAACAGTCTGTTTAACAGCTTCCGCCGCCTGGATATTCTTCAGGAGCTGATCGATGACCCCCGGGTGTCGGAGGTAATGGTCAATGGGGCCGGGAAGGTATTTGTGGAGCGCAGCGGGCACATGGAGCTGTGGAACCGGTGTTTTGAAGGGGCGGAACAGCTGGAGGACATCATCCAGCAGATTGTCAGCCGGGTAAACCGTGTGGTAAATGTGGCCTCGCCCATTGTGGATGCGCGGCTGGAGGACGGGTCCCGGGTACATGTGGTATTGCCTCCCATTGCCCTGGACGGGCCTGCGGTGACCATCCGTAAGTTTCCGGAACCCATTACCATGGATAAATTGCTGGGTTTTGGCGCCATAACCCGGGAGGCGGCGGATTTCCTGCGGATCCTGGTGGAGGCTGGGTACAACATATTCATCAGCGGGGGCACAAACTCCGGCAAGACAACATTTTTAAATGCCCTCTCAGCCTGCATCCCTAAAAATGAGCGGGTGATTACCATAGAGGACTCCGCTGAGCTGCAGATCAGCCAGATTCCCAATCTGGTGCGCATGGAGACACGCAACGCCAACACTGAGGGAGAGGGCGAAGTGACCATGAGCCAGCTGATCCGGGCGGCGCTTAGGATGAACCCATCCAGAATCATCGTCGGGGAGGTCAGAGGCAGGGAGACCCTGGATATGCTGCAGGCCATGAACACAGGCCATGACGGCTCCCTTTCCACCGGCCACGGCAACAGCCCGGCGGATATGCTGAGCCGTCTGGAGACCATGGTCCTCATGGGGGCGGATCTTCCCCTGGCGGCCATCCGCAGCCAGATCGCTTCAGCGCTGGATATTATGATACACCTTGGCCGCCTCCGGGACGGAAGCCGCCGGGTGCTGGCAATTACAGAGATAGGAGGCTGTTATGACGGCAATGTGGAACTGTGGAACCTGTACCAATACGATCTGGAAGAGAGATGTCTCAGGAAAAAAGGGGAACTTAAGAACTGTTCGAAACTTAGAGCTGCAGGATATTCCACGCAGGATGCGGGGAAGGCGGAGGGGAGGCGGCAGGCATAGGCAGGATTAAAAGGCCCGGCAGGCTAAAACGTCATCTCCGGATTCCGGATGGCAGAAAGGCCGATATGGATTATGGTGTGTACAGCCTCTCCCTGAAGGAGTGGCTGACTTACAGCAGTTATGGACTGGTGGGCTGCGCCCTGACCGCATATGCATTCTTTAGAAATGGAGCGGCGTTCGCCATCATGGCGCCTTTGGGCCTACTGTATCCCTTCTATAAGAAAAGAGAGCTGAAGGAAAGCCGCTGCCGTAAGCTGAATCTGGAGTTCAAAGACGGAATTCTGATACTGGCCTCATTTCTCAGCGCCGGATATTCCATTGAGAATACCCTGTCTCTCAGTGCCAGAGAGCTGTCTCTGCTCCACGGCGGGGAGGCCATGATGGTGAAGGAATTCGAGGGCCTGGCTTCCAAGGTTCACAGGAACCAGACGGTGGAGGCGGCATTTATGGACCTGGGAGAGCGCAGCGGCCTGGATGATGTGAACAATTTTGCCCAGGTATTTGCCACGGCTAAGCGAAGCGGAGGAGATCTGGTGGAGATCATGTCCCACACAGCGGGCATCATCCGTGATAAGGTTCAGGTACAGGAGGAAATCTACACCATGACCGCGTCCAAGGCCTTTGAACAGCGGATCATGAGCATGATACCATTTTTTATCGTGTTCTATATTGACTTTACTTCTCCGGGATTCTTCAACAGTATGTATGAGACCATGGCCGGACGCTGTATTATGGCGGTCTGCCTGCTGGTGTATGGGGCAGCGTTCATAATGGCAAAACAGATACTCCGGATTGAGGTGTAGGGATGGGCGATAGAAAGGGTTTCCTAAGGTTAAACAAGCTGCGGGTACGTCAGCTTCTGTGTGTGGCGGCAGGCCTGACCCTGGGAATAATATCGGCTCTTGTACAACATCAGAATGAACAGGTAGCCGGCGGAGCGCTGGTCCGGCCTGGACTGGGCCAGGAGGCGCAGGCCTGCCAGGTTTTAATAGAAGGGCTGGAGGCTAAGAGCCGCCTGGTGGAAATCAACCTGTCCCCCAGACGGTACGGACAGGAGGAAGCTGCTGCGGCTTATGAGAAGGTGGAAAGCGAACTGCCGGAGCGCATCCGCGGTGATAATCAGTCCCTGGATGAAGTGCGGTCCGATCTGAATCTGATGACATCTCTGGAGGAATACGGTATCCGCCTGCGATGGGAGTCGGAGGACCCGGAAGTGGTGGATTCCTTTGGGGAGATCCACAACCAGGAACTGCCTGAAGCAGGGAAGGAGGTGGTGCTGAATGCAGAGATGACAGACGGATGGTTTCCCTATTCCTGCCGGGTGAAGCTGCGGGTACTGCCGCCTGTGCCGGCGCCGGAGGAGGAAAATCTGCGCGCATTTTTAGCTTTGGTTGAAGCGGAGGACATCCGTCAGCAGAGCAGCCCAAGCCTGGTTTTACCCATGGAATATGAGGGACGGACACTGAGCTACCGCCTGCCTGTGGAATCTGTCTTTGGTAAGCTGGCCGGGCTGGGATTCGCGGCTGCCCTTCTTTTGTCAGCAAAAGAGCGGACTGATGCACAGCAGGCGAAAAAGAAGCGGGAGGTCCAGCTGATGGTAGATTACCCTGAGATTGTGTCCAAACTGATGATATTTCTTGGGGCCGGCATGACCATACGAACTGCCTGGGACAGAATCAGCGGGGATTACATGGAATTGGTAAAAAAAGGGAAATTGAAGCCCCGGTACGCCTATGAGGAAATGTATGAGACCAGCTGCCAGATGAACAAGGGAATATCAGAAGGCCAGGCATACAGCGCATTTGGCAGGCGCTGCGGGCTTCAGCCGTATATGAAGCTCTGCAGCCTGCTGGAACAGAACCGGAAAAACGGATCTAAGAATTTGCGGGATCTGCTGAAGCTGGAGATGGCGGATGCATTTGAACAGCGCAAGCATGGCGCCAGACGTCTGGGTGAAGAGGCAAGCACCCGGCTGCTGTTTCCGCTGTTTTTGATGCTGGGGGTGGTGATGGTGATGATCGCCATACCAGCGTTTATGGAGTTCTTGTAACAAGTAGATGAGAAGCCTCCCTCATATGCAGGGGGAGATATGGAGGTGAAATGTATGGAACTGGCAAAAGAGATGAGAAACTTTATGACTGAGGAGGATGGGATCGGTGTAATTGAGATTGTGCTCATACTGGTGGTCTTAATTGGCTTGGTTATCATTTTTAAGAAGCAGATCACCACGCTGCTTCAGAACATTTTTAAGGAGATTAACAGCCAGTCAAAAGAGGTGTACTAGATGGGCCGCCGCGGTGAGATATCGGTGTTTCTGGCTCTGATTCTGGTCAGTGTGTGGGCGGTTCTGTGCGGGCTGGTGGAATCAGCCCGCACTGCCGGGGCCAGGTGTTACATGCGCCAGGTCCTGGACTCCTCCATGGATTCCCTGATGAGCCAGTATCACAGGGAATTGTGGCAGAACTACAGGATTCTGGGGCTGGAGTACGGCAGCAGGGAGGACCTGGAAGGGGAACTTATGGAGTTCATACAGCCGTACCTGGAGACGGATAACTGGTATCCCATGGAGGCGGAACAGACCAGAATTCAGGAAATGTCTGTGCTGACGGACCAGGACGGCCAGATACTGGAAGGCCAGATACTGGAATATATGAAGTACGGACTTCTGGATCTGGATTGGGACCAACCAGACCAGGCCCTGACAGAGCAGGCCGAGCGGTCCATAAAGGAGGCGGAGACGGTTACAGAGGTGTCCAGGATATATGGCGCCCATACGAAGGAGGCTGTAAAGCTGGAGAAGGCGCTGGAGAAACTGGATCAGGAGCTTGGGAAACAGCGCCAGGAGTGGCAGCGCGCAGCTAATGCGCTGGCGGCCTGCAATGGGGATGGGTTCCTCTCCGCAGCCGGCAAGTTGAAGGAGTCTTTAAAAAGGGTTCCAAAACTGGTGGCGGCCTACTCTAAGGCGGCAGACCGTCTGGGAGAAGCATTGGAGGACAGCCGCAGGGAGTTTGAAGCTAAAAAAGGTGATCTGAGCCAGGAGGTCAGAGATGGGCTGGAGACGGAAATCAGCCAATATGAGTCCTACACCAGGCAGGACGGAACCAGGAGAATACAGATAGAAGGTCTGAGCCCTGCTTCCGAGGCGAATATCACCTGGATAGAGAAGGTGGAGGAGGAAGCAAGATCTGTCCAGGATTACATTGACAGCTGGGAGCCGGATGAGGACAGCGATGAGGAGCTGGATGAGGAGGCGCTCTGGCGTCCGGTGGAAAGCAGGTGGAACGCCTATCCCATGCTGGCAATGGACGTGGCTTTTGGTATTGCGGACAAAGAGAAGCAGGGATTTCTGGAGCGCGTCTCTGGGATGGCCTCTGGGAGCCTTCTGGCGCTGGTGCTGCCGGAAGGGGTACAGGCTTCAGGCCGGCGGCCCGACCTGGCCGGGGCACCGTCGGTGATGTATGGCGGTGTGGGGCAGAATGGCGCGGGACAGAATGGTACGGGGCAGAATGGCGCGGGGCAGAATGGTGCGGGACAGAATGGTGCGGGGCAGAATAGTGCCGGAGGCGGCAGAACCGGCCTTCTGGACCGGGTAATTATCGGTGAGTATGTGCTGCGGTTTTTTAACAGATATGGCGATGGTGATCCTGAGGACGGCTGCTGCGCTTATGAGACAGAGTATATATTGTACGGCCATGCAGGGGACCAGGAGAATCTGGCTGCGGTGGTTGGACGGCTGCTGGCGGTGCGGGAGGGGATGAACCTGATCCATATTTTGTCAGACACCACCAAGCGGGAGGCGGCCCGGGGACTGGCCATGGCTATCGTTGGGGGAACAGGAATCCTGCCCCTTGTGGATGTGTTGGCCTTCTTCATCATGGGCGTGTGGGCTCTGGGGGAGGCGCTTCTGGATGTCAGAACCCTGCTGGACAGCGGAAAGGTTCCGTTCATGAAGAACCAGGAGAGTTGGAGACTTGGACTGGAAGGCCTGCTGGATATGGGAAAAAGTGGGAAACTCACAGATGACACCTCCAATGACACAGGGATGGACTACAGGGCATATCTTCGGATGCTTCTGTTCTTTGGCCATGGCCCGGGAACCGACTACAGAATGATGGATATGATTCAGGCAAATCTGCGAAAAGAGCAGGAAGGATTCAGAATAGACCATTGTGCCCACAGCGTGGATACGCGGACTACAGTTTGTGGAAAACATCTGTTTTTTACCCTGGGCTTGTGGATATCAGAAACAGGCGGAGGGGATATGAACTATCGTATGACCATGGCAGCTTCGGCGGCTTATCAGTAGAAAGGAGGCCGGTAATTATGCCCTTTTTTCCGGGAAATGCAGGAAAACACACATCTGATTACAAAAAAAATCGCACCTCTCCAGTACGAAACTCCCTGTATTACAATGTAGTAAACCTCAAACCCCGCGAAAACAGGGCATTATTACCGGCCTCACCGAGACATAAATCTACGGGCAGCCTGTCTGTGGAAGCGGCTCTGGTTCTTTCCCTGTTTCTGTTTTCCTGTGTCTGCCTTGCAGCGCCCATGAAGCTGTTTGACCAGCAGCGGAGGATACAGGGAATTTTGGAAAAGGTGGGCGAGGATTTAAGCCAGTACGCCTATGTAAAATACATATTGGATAAAGGTGACACTGAGCTGGGCCTGGAGGAAGATGTGACCCAACTGCTGGCTTTGGGATACGTACGGCAGCAGGTGATGAGACAGGTGGATCAGGAGAAGATCCAGGGGGTATCATTTGCAGAATCCAGAATTCTGGAGGATGACAACATCAGCCTTATTATGAACTACCGCATGAAGCTGCCTTTCTCCATTTTTGGAATCAGCTCCATTCCGGTCCGGTCAGTCTGTGTACGCAGGGCCTGGATCGGGGCAGATGGGGGGCCCCATGGCGTGGGGGAGGACATAACAGAGGAGGACGAGATTGTCTATGTGGGCAAGAATCCCACACGCTACCATATTACCTCCCAATGCCACTATTTGTCCAATGATCTGAGAGCGGTGAGTATCTCCCAAGTGGATTCCCTTCGCAATGAGTCGGGCGGGAAGTATTATGCCTGTGTCCGCTGCGGGAGTGAGAAGAATGCCGCCACTGTATATATCATGCCTTATGGCAGCAGTTACCACACCAGCAGCCAATGTTCGGCCATCAACGCCTATGTGCGGGCCGTCAGAAAGTCCCAGGTAGCGTATCTGGGCGCGTGTTCTTATTGTGGAGGAGGTTAAGGAATGATGATTTCATGGATTGGCCGCTGCCTGCGGCTTGTATTTGTACTGTATCTGCTGACAGCGGCCTGGCAGGATCTGCGCAGCCGGACCATCAGTACAGAGGTTTTTGCAGTGTTTGGAATGGCGGGGATTCTCCTGAGAGGAGGGCAGCTGCTGGCAGAATGCCGGACAGCAGAGCAGTGGAGTGCCGGGCTGACAGACACCGGGCTGGCTTTGCTGGTAGGCGCCGGGCTGCTGGGCCTGTCCGTGGCAACCGGACATGCAGTGGGAGCAGGGGACGGCTTATTTTTTATGGTCTCCTCTTTCTATCTGGGACTTTGGCAGAATGTGGCCCTGCTTGTGGGAGGCCTGCTGCTCTGTTTCCTCTTTTGCAGTGGACTGCTGTTGTGGGGCTGTGCACGGAATATCCGGGTGGGGGCGTACCGGGTGCCATTTCTGCCATTTCTGGTGCCGGTTGGTATAGGGCTGGTGTGGTTATGATGGGCCGGCATAGGAAGAAACGGACAGGGATTGTGAAGAGGGGCTGCAAGGGCCGGGGAGGTGGGACTGTGTCTGGAAGTATGACAGTGGAGGCAGCAGGTGTGATGGCAGTCACACTCTTGGCGGTTGCCACCATGCTTCAGGCCTCCTGCCGCCTTCATGACAGGACTGTGGGAGCTATGGTTCTTCACGAAATGGTGGAGACAGCCAGGCATGAGAAGGGCCTGGACCCGGGGGAGGCCGCACGGCTTGGGGAGGGACACATGAAGCTGCTGTACGCTGCCGGCAGCCTGGAGCTTAAGAGCCGGGGAAACACCGTGCAGGGAAGTGCCAGAGCCGGAAAGTGGGAGAAAGAGATAGAGGGCCAATGCTTCCGGCCCGAGACATTTATGCGGAGGATAACACTGCTGGAACAGTTGGGGGAACATGATGGAGATTCGCTATAGGCGTGAAATGAAACGCAATTATCTGATCGTAGAGCCGGAGTCCGGAGCCGGGCCAGGCTACGAGGCCAGGATGCTGGTGAACAATACCATTGAGGGTCTGCTGCGGTTTCACATTAAGTATATGGATGAACACCAATTATATTATTATGAGATCACCTCCATGCAGCCTCTGGGACGGCTGCTGGAGAGCAGGTTTATCACAAGGGAGGAGATCTGCCAGCTGCTGGTCCAGCTCCATGTTGCGCTTATGCGTATGGAAGAATATTTTCTGTCTGAGGACGGACTGCTGCTGGAACCTGAATATATTTATGTGAAACCTGAATGGTTTGGCATTGGCCTGTGCCTTGTGCCAGGCGGAACAGGCGACTTTCCGCTGCAGCTGAGCCGCCTTCTGCAGTACCTGATGAAGAAGGTGGATCACAGAGACAAGGAGTGTGTGGTGCTGGCCTACGGGCTGTATCAGGAAAGCCAGAAAGATAATTACGGAATTGAAGATCTGATGAAGCTGGTTCAAAAGGAAAGCCGTCTAAAGGAAAATGTTGCGGAGCAAGGGGATATGCAGCGTGAGCCGGCGGCTTTTGGTGATTACCTGGGAGAGGGGGAGCAGAGCAGCTTCAGGGAATCTGAGGGGATTGCGGTGGGCCGGTCTCAGGAACAGACTCTCAGCAAAGCTCATGATAACCTTAAGGGGTGGCAGCGCGGCCGGATAAAGGAATCCAATAGCCAACCCAAAGGGCCTGAGCACCCCGACAACTCAGCTGCGGGCACAAGAAAACTTAAGCATCTGGTGTCCGGCCAGGCGGCACTGTGGTTCCTGGTATTTGGCGGCGGACCGGCACTGATCTGGCTTCTTAAGGGGCCGGGTTTGATTAAGTCTTATTGGAAATTGGGAATTGGGGCAGCGGGCATTGCTCTGGCTGTGATTGCTGTGGGCGATGCTATATACTTTATGTTTAAACGAAAGAGCTGGGGCCATCACCGGGAATCGGCAGAGATCACTCCGTCATTTTCAGCGTGGGATGACGGAGATCCATGGGAGCAGGAAAATGAAGAGAGGAAGGAAAGTAACGGTGGAAAGTGGGAGATACCTTACCAGGAGCAGGAAAACCAGAATCTAAATATTCAGGGACAGAAAAGCCAGCCGGATAGAGAGGCCGGCTTTCAAACCACGCTTTTAACAGCAGCAGGCAGCGGAGGAAGGCGGCTGGAAGCAGGAAGCCCGGAGGCAGAGGATATTATTATACCGTATTTTCCCTACATAATTGGTAAACAGGAGGACCTGGTGGACTATGTGCTGATGAGGCAAACTGTCAGCAGGCTTCATCTGCGCATCGACAAGGAGGAGGACGAGTACCGGATAACGGATTTAAACTCTACCAATGGCACCCAGGTAGGAGGACGGTTGTTGGAGGCCAACGAGACAGTAGTCATCCGGCCTGGGGAAACGCTTTGTATTGCAGATCTCGTTTATACGTTTAAGTGAATTTTGTTTATTTTCATGCCCATGTTTACATAAAAATGCACATATGGTATAATCGTATCGATAATTAATTATGAGGTTACAATGTTTCATATACGAAAGTTTAACCGATTATTGTGTAACCTCTTAACAGTTTAACAATTCTGTGATAAGATTAAAACAATTCAGATCGCGGAGGTGCATTGTGGGAGCCTGGAGACAACAAAGGATGGCTTATGTGAACATTGCCATTATAATCGCCAATGTTCTGTGCTTTCTGTATCTGGAGATTCGGGGATCAACAGAAAATACGATGTTTATGCTGCAAAGCGGGGCAATGTACGCGCCTTTCGTGTTGGGACAAGGGCAGTATTACCGCTTGATCACATCATTATTTATGCATTTTGGAGCCAGCCATCTGATGAACAACATGCTGGTGTTATTTGTGTTGGGCGACAATCTGGAACATGCTCTGGGTCATGTGAAATATTTTATTTTTTATATGCTCTGTGGGGTTGGTGCAGGTATTGTATCCATGTATGTCCAGATGCGGACTGGTGACATAGCAGTTGGAGCAGGCGCATCAGGCGCTATTTTCGGAGTGGTGGGCGGTTTGGTTTACGCGGTGGGGGTAAACCGCGGCAGATTGGGGAACCTTACCAGCCGCCAGTTGGGAGTTATGATTCTCCTTACGCTGTACCATGGATTTACCAGTATGAATATTGACAATTCCGCTCACATCGGCGGATTGGTTACTGGTATTCTGTTGGGTATCCTACTATATCGAAAGCCTAAGCTTAAACAGGCATTTGATATATGAAGATAAAAGATCCAAATGCTATGCATTGAGGAGAAAGGAGGGAAAAAATTATGGACGAGTCTTGTATTTTTTGCAAAATTGCCAACGGTCAGATACCCGCGTCAACTGTGTATGAAGACGATGAATTCAGGGTGATATTGGATTTGGGGCCAGCATCTAAGGGACATGCGTTAATCCTGCCCAAGAATCATTTTAAGGATGTATGTGAGCTGGATGAAAGGACTGCGGCAAAGATTCTTCCGCTGGGCGCTAAAATCGGTGCTGCGATGAAGAAATCCCTGGGTTGTGCTGGCTTTAACCTGGTTCAGAACAACGGAGAGGCAGCGGGGCAGACTGTATATCATTTCCACATGCATGTTATTCCGCGCTATGAAGGCGGACCCGCGATTGTAAGTTGGACACCCGGACAAGCGGCGCCGGAAGAACTGGCCGAAACAGCCAGTAAGATTAAAGAATACCTGTAGAGACAATATCGATACAGGAGCGAAAGATTAAATGGTGGGCAGGAAGAATGGATTTCGAAGACAAGAAGCATAGAGAGCAATTTGAAGATATGTACAGCAATTATCAGCTGACATTACGGAAAATTGCGTACAAGAATAATATCCCCTACGATGATATTGAGGATATGGTACATGATACGTTTTTAGCATATGCACGTTCCGACTATTCATTAGAGCTTCCGGCGGATGAAATGAAAAAATTGCTGGCGAGAATACTGAAGAATCGCTGTATTGATTATCACCGCAGCGCAAAGAGACGTGGTTGCTACAGCCTTGATGATGAATGGTACTGTAAGGACGAATTCTTTGTAAATGAAAAAGAGGAGCCCTTAATAGACGGAATTATCAGCAAGGAAAAGTGTCGTGCATTGATGAAGGAAATCGAGAATATGCCGAAGAACTGGCATGACGTGGCTATTTTGAGATTGATTGAGGGTCGGCCAACCGATGAGGTATGCGAGATTCTCGAAATTTCAGAGAAAGCATGTTATTCAAGGGTCAGCCGGATCAGGAAATATCTCGAAAAGCTGATTACAGATGAGAATTGGCCGTAAGAATCCCCGAGCAGGCGTATACCGGATTATCCCCGGCTGCCTGCAAAGGATTCAATTAGAGAAGTAATAGTGCCGACGGCATTGCTCAGCTGGCTCTGTTCCATGGCGGCAATGTAACTGGCACGGTTCTCGTAAAGTCCGGTAACTGCCTTATACAAGGTATCCTCTGTGATCTGCTCTTCTTCCAGCATTTGGCTGAATCCCTGTTTTGAAAATGACTTTGCATTGAGTATCTGATCTCCCCTGCTGGCAGCAGCAGAAAGAGGAATCAGAAGGTTAGGTTTGCGCAGGGCGAGTATTTCACAGATGGAATTGGCGCCGGCTCTGGATACGACCAGATCTGCGGCGGCAAAAAGATGCTTTAATGGAGCATCTACATATTCATACTGTACATATCCGGCGGTACTAATCAGGCTTTCATCCAGATTGCCTTTTCCGCAGATATGTATAATCTGGTAATTGGGCAGCAGGCGGGGCAGAATATTGCGCACCGCTGTGTTAACGGTAACAGAACCTAAACTTCCGCCAATGACCAGAATCACTGGTTTATCTGCGGACAAGTGGGCGTAGGACAGACCTGACAGACGGTCACCTTGGAGCAGTTCTGCGCGGATGGGAGATCCTGTAAGCACTGCTTTGTCCGCTGGAAGATACTTCAGTGTTTCAGGAAAATTACAGCATACTTTGGCCGCGGACGGTATGCATATTTTATTAGCCAACCCTGGGGTCATATCGGATTCGTGTATGATCGTGGGGATTTTGTAGTGTTTTGCTGCAAGTACCACAGGAACAGCCACAAATCCTCCTTTGGAGAATACCACATCAGGTTTGTGGCGCTTCATCAGACGAAGTGCCTCCCCATAGCCTTTGACCACCCGGAAGGGGTCTGAAAAGTTTTTAATATCAAAATACCGGCGCAGCTTGCCTGAGGAAATGCCATTATAAGGAATACCGGCGCCCTCGATGAGCTTGCGTTCAATGCCTTGGTAGGAACCAATATACTGGATCTCATAGTCCAGGCTCTTTAAGGTAGGGATCAGAGCCAGATTGGGGGTAACGTGTCCGGCAGTGCCGCCGCCAGTCAATATTATTTTTTTCATAGAAGCCTCCTGAAAAGTTAGCACCCTGCGGGGAAAAAGCGTTTAAAGTGCGTTCTATTATTATAGTAAGCAATAAACGTAAAAAGTCAACCCTAATGCGCTAGGTAACTTAAGGAGATTTGGAAAACAGAGGTGTTACGTGGAAGATAATAACAAAGATTTAACACAGGACAATCTGGTCGATGACCTGATACAGAGCTTATATGGATTTTCTGATGAGCAGCTTTTAAAAGAATTTGAAGAGGCCGAGCAGGATACAACAACTGATCCGAATATTCAAGCTTACCCTGATGAATTTGACAGAATCTGGGAGGACATCTGTGCTGAGCGTGCGGCCAAGGCGGACAAAGCTGTCCATGGGACGGAGACAGTTGAGAGGCCAGTGAAGAAAAAGAAATTGAGTTGGAAGAAGGTGGCGGTACTTGCTATAGCAGCGACGTTGACAACAGCTAGTATTTGTTTTGTGGCGGTTGGGAAGAAGTCATATTTTTACCGGGAAAACCGAAGAATCAATGGAAATCAAGTGTTTAATAATGATTCCACAGTTTTTTATGTAGATAGTTTAAATGAAGCATATGAAATGGTTAGTAACGAACTAGGAATTAAACCTATAAAATTGGGATATATTGCAGCTGGTATGGACTTTGAAGAAGTCAGAATAATTGATGGCTATGCAGTTATTGAATTTGTCTATAATGAAAAGAAAGTTCAATTCATTCAGGCAAAAAAAGAAAAAGAAGATTCAATATCGTACTCTTCTGATGGTGTAGACTACAAGACGGTCCATAACAAATGGTTGAATAAAGATTTACTTATAAAAAGTGATAAACTAGATAATGGCAATACGAAATATGAAACAGTTTTTGTGAACGAAGGGGCTATATGTTATTTCATAGGAGAGATAGAGGAAAAGGAATTTATTCAGATTATTTCCCGAATGAGTTATTAAAATTACAAAGGAGAAGAAATAATGAAGAAAGTTATTAGATCTTTAAGCTTAGCTATAGTTTTCTCACTTTTGATGAATTTTATAGCAGTTGCTATGCCTGAAATGGCAACATTTTATTTGAAACCTGTTACAGTAACATCAAAATTATTGGACCCATCTATAG